>JADJPW010000006.1:300000-522065 GCA_016713035.1 Verrucomicrobiaceae bacterium | reverse complement strand
CCTTTGGTCCAGCCTCATACCGGTGATCCTGCGGCGTGGAGCCATGAGTTCAACTCGCCCTACATCGCGCAGGGAAGCTGCGCACATGGGTTGCTGGTGCCATGCGCAGCTTCAATGGCGTGGAGGCAGATGGGTCGGCTATCAATGATGCCGACACCTCCGCCGCGAAAGCCATCTACGTGCGCTACGAGAGCGCGCGATGCCGGCGACCTGGGGCGGGATGAGTCTGTATGGACTTCGGCACGGAGCGCTTTCTCTTTGGGTGCCTTTTTGCGGTGAATCGGAGCAGCGGCGTGCAGGAGTTCGCCATCCATGATCTGGCCAGTGGGCACACCTACTCGGCATCGTGCCCGTCGCGGGCTGGCCAACTCACCGTGGTGGCCAAGTTGGACTTTGTGGCGAACAAACTGCTGCTTTGGGTGAATCCAGATCTCACACTGTCGGAAGGCAGCAACACCATCGCCGCCGAGCGTGCCTACACCGGCACTTTTGAACTGGATCACCGGCCTGCGCCTTGCCTCCAGTGCCGGGGCGATACGCAGTGGACAATCTCGCCGTCACCACGTCTGGCGGTCGCTCAGAGCCTCGGTACTCCACGGCCTTCCCGGATGCCATCACCATGCGCCACACAGAGAGGCGCTGCTCGACGTCCGTAAAGCGACGCCGGTGTGGGGTAGCGTGGTCATCGTCACACCACCGGAGCAGTGCACTGCCAGCGTGGATAGTGCAGGTCGCATTTTTACCAGCACACCACAGGCACTCCAGCCAGTGATTCGCTGACTTACCGACTCGTCGGCACCAATGGAGTGTCTGCGCCGGTCACGGTGACTTAAGCTTCACCTCTGCACTACGCATCGCCAATACGACCAGCACCGTGCCGCTACCACCGACAGGCAGGGTCGTCGAATCGAGACGCCGGGGATGGAATTTCAATGCCCCGAGCTGCATGGCGGCGGTGCCGGGAGTGTGAACAAAGTGCTCGTCGGTCAGCGCAACGGCCAGATCTGGCTCCATCAACGACATCCATAGTGCCACGCCGACGGAATCGCCTTCGCCACGCCGCTACCGGTGTATGACGACGGCAATGAATGGGGCTCAAAGGCATCGCTGCATCCAAGTTCCCCACGAATCCGCCATTCTGACACCGACAATCTGCGCATCGCAGTGGGGTCGATTATGCCCGTGTCTCACGCTTCACGGCGGTGAGTGGGAATCTTGATCTGGGAGACCTCGCCAGTGAGCAGCCCCTTCATCTCATTCCCAATCCCTCCAGCATTCAGCAACATCGACTCCTGTCGATTCGAGGCCGGATGGTTACTTCTACTGGGCGGCGGGTGATGCAGGTGGAACGGTGATGGCAACAACAACGCCCAGCGCATCGACAAGGACTCTGGGGCGGCATTTTCCGCATCGACGTGGATCGAACTCGCCGGGAATCTGGTCGAATGCGCACTCTGGCATCGTGCTCAATTGTGGCAGCCATGGCCTACTTCGAGTGCCAGCGGACAATCCCTTCATCGGAGCCACCGGCTTCAATGGACTGGCTCGACAGGCACACTGCGCACGGAGATCTTCGCCATCGGCATGCGCAATCCATGGCAGTTCAGCTTTGACCCGCAGAATGGCGAGATGTGCGCGGGAGGTCGGATCGATAGCTAGGAAGAGGTCAATCATCACGCCAGGCGGCAACTACGGCTGGAGCTATCTGGAGGCCGCAGCACCAGGGCCGAAGACCAATCCACCGGTGGCTTCACACCCATCGCGCCGCTGTGGAGCTACTTTCATGGTGGTGGGCGCCCTGGAGGGCCGTAGTGTCACCGGTGGAGGGCTGATATACCGTGGCCCAAATATCCTGCGCTAACCGGGAAATACATTTTGGTGACTTCGTCAGCGGACACATCTGGTCGCTGACACGCAATCAAGTAGCAACCGCCGACGGTGGAACGCATCACGGGTGAATCTGGCATCGTCGCGTTCATGCTCGATCCCGATCCGGCCAATGGCGACATTTGATGCTCGACTACGGTGAGGGCAAAGTGCGTCGTCTCGTGTCGCAGACGGTCGATACGACATTCCCTAGCGAAATTGAGCGAAACCGGTCTTTTTGCCGATTTAGTGATTTGAGCTTCAATCCCGGCATCGAGCGCGACATCAATCTGCCGTTTTGGAGTGATTATGCCATCAAGGGCCGCTGGTTCATGCTACCGAACGATACGGACACCTTCGGCTATGTGCAGGATGGAAACTGGTCACTGCCTGCGGGGGCACTGTTCATCAAGCACTTCGACTACGAGCTCACACGCGGCAATCCAGCGAGTAGAATCCGCCTGGAGACACGCTTACTCATGGTCAATGCCACCGGCAGCAGCATGGAGTCAGCTACCGCTGGAATGAAACCGGCACGGATGCCCTCCTCGTGGCCGATGGGGCGAGGATTTTGACATGAACGTGAGCATCGGAGGCACGCCTGAATGTGCACTGGCATCCCAGGCCGCAGTGAGTGCCTAGCATGCCATACCCACAGGTGGCCATGGATTGAGCTTTGAAACTGCGCAGCTCAACCGCACGGCACGCTGGGCGGCCAGACTGGCAACTACCTGGAGCTCTTGGCCAATGCAGGCTATTTCAATGCGCCGACACGGTTCAATACGCTGCCGAAATTCCACACCCCCACAGATACCAGTGCCGCTGGAGACACGGGCGCGGAGTTGGTTGGCGGTGAATTGCTCGTATTGCCATCAAGCGGGCGGCACGGGGATCGGAATTTTGATTTGCGACCCGAACTCAGCCTCCCTGGAACCGCCATGATCGACGCCCATGTCGGCAATGTGTGCAGCCCCCGATCATAAAGCCGTGGTGCGGGCTTTGCCGACAAATCTGTCATCTGGAACCGCCTCAGCGCCAGTGGCGGATACACCCGCATGCCGCCTCTGGGCACTGCTGTCATCGACCCAGACGGCACTCAGGTCGTGATGGACTGGATCAACAGCATCGCGGGCCGCCAAACTTATGAAGAATGGCGTCTAGCCCAGTTCGGTAGCTCCAGCAGTCCTGCGGGTGATCCGAGTGCCGATGCCGACGGAGATGGCATCACGAACTACAACGAATTCCTCGGCCTCACGCAGCCGCTGAATGGTGCGAGCATGCTCCAGGCAGCCATTGGCAGTGGATCGAGCAATTACACCGTGCAATTCCCGAACCTACAAGGCCGCCTGAGCTGGATCGAAACGAGCACAAACCTGCAAACCTGGTCCCTCTGGAATGTGCCGAGCAACAACGGCCAACCTCTACCCACCGGCACGACACGCAGCATCACCGCACCGTCGGGCGAGCCGATGCGCTTCTTCCGCCTGAAGGTGCAGGAGCAATGACGGTGGGACTAAGTGGGGAGACTTTGTTTTGCATCCGTGTTTTCCCCACTTATATGCAGAGTCATGTCTGCTGAATCTCCCGTCACGACCGCCTCCCCACACCTCACGCATGTGATGGAACATGCGCCGGGGCAGTTGCTCGAAACGGTGGCCGAGCGTGAGCAGAAGGAAGGTGTCTTGCAGACGCTGATCGAAGTCCGCTCTGCCCCCAGAGCTGCGCAAGCCCGCGATCGACCTGATGGACTCGCTCAAGCACCAGGCGGGCATTTCTGTGCGTTTTGATGCTTTTTTTTTGCACGGAGGCCTTCTCCAAGCCAGAGCGTGCCGTGCCGGCTAGTGCCTTCATCAGTGAGCTATTCGAGGGCGAGGAGGACCGACTCGCCGAACTCGCACGCGTGCCAGACCTAGTGATCGAGCTGGGCTGTGGAGAGGCGGCGATCTCATGCATCGTGGCATCAAAGTGGGCCACACGGGGCGAGACGCACCGGCTGGCACGCCTGGCAGAGTCGATCCTGGCTGCGCAGGGAAATATGAAAAACAGCGCCGCAACAGAGGTCATGCTGGCGCTATCCGCCACACTGGCTGTCACCCGTCCTGCCCGTGCGGAGCAGCTTTTCAATGCAGCTTTTCCAAATGCGGGTGAAGAGCATGCTGAGGCACTGGCCGATGCGAAAAGGTGGATCGAGGCAGGTCGCATGACGGCCAGCATGCCCCAAGAAGTGCGTGATTTATGGGATACTCGTGCCCGCCGCCCACGCGTGGCCTGGAAGTGGGAATCTGCGGATGAAGTGAAGGCGCTGAATGCGATGGCGGAGTGCCTGGATGCGGATGCACCAGGGGCTGAGGTGTTCCAGCGTGTGGCCCCAGCCGCGTGGTGGAGCCTAGCGCTCCAAAAAGGCCAAGTGGAGGCCGAGCTACGGCGGCGCAAAGAAGCCGTGCCCCCCACTACGGACGCAGCAGCATCTACGACAGCCAGTGCTAGTCCCGCACCGGAGCAATCCCCAGCACCACCGGCAAACTATCTCAACCGGGGCCGCCCAAACTATGAAGATGTCTATGGTGTGCAGCCGCAGGCCAGCAGTATGGCGCGGATTTTCCTGGGCTGGTCTTTCGGAGTGCTGATGATGGCGGGCACCATACTGCTCGCTCCTGATGGCGTGTATCGCCTCGCAAAAGATTTCCGTGGGCTGTTTTTGGGTGGAGGAACGCCGCCGCTCCCCGCGCAGGACGCTGTAGAAAAGCTCACGCCAGAACAAGCACGTAGCTGGAGAGAAAACCAAGCTGCGAGCATGGCTGCGAAGCACACCGACATCGCAGAGCAATTCATCACCGCCAAAAATGGCACCTGGAAGGACACGCAGATGCTGCTCTCCGGCCATAGCGATCAGCTGCCCTATTCGCATGAAAAGTACAGCATCTTCCTCACCTGGCTGCACCTCGATCCGCCCCAGAATGCCGAAATGCGCCAGCAGACAGCCCGCTTACTGCTGGAGCGTGAGGACAGCGCCGTGCTGAATCTATGGGAGAGGCTGGTCTATCCAGGCTCACCCAATGCAGAAGATATCCGCCTAGTGGCCCGTGAAGTCCTCCAGAGTGGCTCGCGCAGCAAATGGGCGGAGAGTGACCTGGAGCGTCTGCGCCTGATTGCTCAAGAAGAGCCGCAGAAAGACCGCCGCACCTGCCGAGCCGGAGAAGGCCGCGCCAGAGCCCGCCCCAGCGGAGCCTGCGAAATAAGTCCGCCCAATCAGGCCATGATACCTTTCACCACCTCACCGGCGATGTCCGTGAGGCGAAAGTCACGGCCTGCGAAGCGGTAGGTCAGCTTTTCGTGATTCATGCCCATGAGATGCAGGATCGTGGCATGCAGGTCATGGATGTGGACTTTATCCTCTGCGGCATAGTAACCGTAGTCATCGGTGGCACCGTAGGCGGTGCCCGCCTTGACCCCGCCACCCGCCATCCACATGGTGAAGCCATGCGGATTATGATCACGGCCATCACTGCCCTGGGCCACAGGCGTGCGACCGAACTCACCGCCCCAGAGCACCAGGGTGTCCTCTAGCAGTCCACGCGCCTTCAGATCACGCAGCAGGCCTGCGATAGGCTTGTCCACCTCGGACGCATTTTCGCTGTGCCCTTTGAGCAAATCACTGTGCTGGTCCCACTGCACAAAACCATCACTATGCGTGACCTGGATGAAGCGCACGCCTGCCTCTGCAAATCGCCGCGCCATGAGGCACTGACGGCCAAAGTTTTCCGTCAGCGGATCATCCATGCCATAGAGCTTCCGGGTGGCCTCACTCTCGCCACGGATGTCCTGGAGCTGTGGCATGGATGTCTGCATGCGATAAGCGGTCTCGAAGGACTCGATCCGCGCCTCCAGGGCCTGATTGGCACCGACAGAGGCTAGGTGATCTCGATTCATTTCCGAGGCAAAATCGAGCTGCATGCGTTGTAGGGCAGGGGAGAGCCGCTTGTTCGTGATGTGCTTCACCACTGCCTGCTCGGCGGTGACGCTGGCATTGCCCAGCGGCGTGCCTTGGCAGCTCGCAGGCAGGAAGGCGCTGCCCCAGTTATTCACGCCACCATGGGCCAGGGTAGGGCAGATGGTGATAAAGGCGGGTAGATCCGTATTCTCCGTACCTAGACCATAGCTGATCCATGCACCCATGCTCGGCCTCACAAAGGTATCGCTGCCCGTGTGCAGCTTCAGCAAGGCTCCACCGTGAGCGGGATTGGTCCCATGCATGCTGCGGATGATGCACAGATCATCCACGCACTGCGCCACATGAGGGAAGAGATCACTCACCGGCAGACCGCTTTGACCGTACTGGCGGAATTTCCACGGCGAGCGTAGCAGATTGCCCGTCTGGGCGAATTTCACCCTCGGTAGCGCAAAGGGCGGCGGCTTCCCATGGTCGCGATCCAGCAGCGGCTTCGGGTCAAAGGTATCGACCTGTGAGGGGCCGCCTTTCATGAGGAGAAAGATGATCCGCTTCGCCCGAGGCGTGAAGTGGGGCCTCTTCGCTGCCATGGGATTGGCCACAGGGACGGCAGAGGCCGCTGCCTCGCCCGCTAGCAAACCCTGGAGC
This sequence comes from Verrucomicrobiaceae bacterium, assembly GCA_016713035.1. NCBI lineage: Bacteria > Pseudomonadati > Verrucomicrobiota > Verrucomicrobiia > Verrucomicrobiales > Verrucomicrobiaceae > Verrucomicrobiaceae bacterium. The sequence continues at coordinate 515,602 of JADJPW010000006.1, read as the reverse complement.
GCAAGCATGCCAAAACCAGCGCAGGACTCGCGCAGCATCTCGCGGCGGTAGAGGCCAAAAGGAGAGTTCATGCCCACTATACGCCAGTGAGGAGCGTGATTGTGCTCCAAAAATGGGCTTCACATAATGTGGCGCAGTCCCTGCGGAACTGGACATCCTTGTTGCACAGCAACAAGGCTACTTTGCCCAAGGTGCTCTGGCCAAGTGCGAGGTGTGGTCATTCCGACTGGCTAGCAGCGGCCACTTTCGCATTGCGCGGCGTTCGTGCCTCGTGTCATCCTGATGGCATGAAAGGTGAATTCATCGTTTTCGGCATCAGCCTCCTGTGGATCCTGTTTTGCATGCGCTTCTGGTTCCTGATCGACCGGGAGAATGTGATCCAGCGCCGTCTCATCGCCATCGGCGCGGGACTCGGTGGGGGGCTCATCTACATGCTCGGCAGCATGGTGCTGCCCGTGCTGCGTGAGGCAGAGCAGCCCACCACCCCAGCGACAGAACTGCATCCGTCGCCCACCATCCGCATCCAGCCCAAATAAAGTAAGTTCACAAAGCAGGAGCTCTCGCCTCCTATTTCCGCTCTGCGGTCGTCAGCGGGGTGACTGGATCTGGCACGCGGCGGCCTTGGAGCTCATTGAGGCGGCAGGTGTGCAGTCGGGGCAGGACATGCTTGGCAAAAAGATCGCACTCATCGAGGTGCGGATAGCCACTGAGCACAAAGGCCCGCATCCCCAGGTCCATATAGCGATTCAGCTTCGCCAGCACTTGATCAGGATCACCGACGATGGCGCTGGCGCAGCCGCTGCGGGCCAGCCCGATGCCGCTCCACAGGTGGGGCTCGATGTAGAGATCCTTGCTCTGGGCACGCAGCTCGTCCTGTCGCAGCACACCAGCACTCTGGCTATCCTGGGAGCGTGCTTTGATCTCAGCGCCCTTCGATGTATCGAGCCTGGAGATGAGGTGATCTGCCGCCGCCCGCGCTTCCTTCTCCGTCTCACGCACGATGACATGGGAGCGGAAGCCAAAGTCGATCTGCCGTCCATGAGCGGCGGCTTTCTCAGACATCACCCGCATGGTCTCGGCGATCCGGTCCTCCGTCTCCGGCCACATCAGGAAGACATCACAGTGCTTGGCACACAATTCCTGTGCCGCTGGGCTGATACCGCCGAAGTACATGAGCGGCCCGCCGTTTTGTTGGTAAGGTTTCGCCGGTTCGGTGTTCGGCAGGCTGATCTGGTAGTATTTGCCCTTCCACTCAAAGGGACCATCCGTCCGCCAAAGCCCCTGCAAAATCTGGATGATCTCGCTGGCACGCTCATAGCGCACTTCATTGCTCTCCTTGAGCCCCGGCATGTCGGAGGAGATGATATTGATGCAGAGCCTGCCTTTGGCGATGTGATCGACCGTGGCCAGAGCCCGAGCTAGCATGGGCGGCCAGACCTCACCCATGCGCAGAGCGACGAGCTGATTGATCTGCTGCGTCTGCGGGGCCATCGCCGCAGCAAAGGCCAGTGCATCCTGGCCCGCGATCCAGCCAGAGGGCAGCAGGATATTCTGATACCCCAGCGCATCCGCCCGGCGCACGATGTCGCCACAGTGCTCATAGTTTGAGCGCAGCGCTCCATCTGGCACGCCCAGGAACTCATAATCGTCCGAGCATAGAGCAGAAAACCAGGCTACTTCACATTGGCGGTCAGTCGTGCGGATAGGGATAGCGGACATGAAAGTGGGGTTGTAGGGACAGCGGTGAAACGTCCACGAAGTGCGAAATTCTCCCTCTGCGGTTGAATTTAGCACATAATCACAAGATACAGCGCACTGCCGCTACTCCACCCACCACCGCCGTCCCTATGCGCACTCTCAAAGTCATCAATCAAGACCTGAACTCACGCATCGTCAGCCTCATCCGTCACGGGCAGGCGACCTCACGCGGCGTGCTCGCCGATGTACTCAATACATCTCCCTCCACCATGGGGCTTTACGTGGATGATCTCATCGCACGCGGATTTTTGGAGGAATCCGGCCTGGAGCAAAAAGGCGTCGGCAGGCCGAAGCGCCTCCTGCGCATCCTCCCGCACTCCGGCTGGTTCGCGGGCATCGAATTCACCGTTGGCCGCCTACGGGCTCTGCGCCTAGATTTCGCGGGGAATCCCGTGGAGGGCCACGTCTGGTCCATCCCCGAGGACATCCATAAAAAACAGCTCCTTCGCAGAATCTGCGAAGCTGTGGACCTGCTACGCCAAGGTGCTGCTGGCCCGCTTCTAGGCGTGGGAGCAGGCTCGCCCGGATTTGTCGATCCAGATAACGGCAGGGTGATCTATTCGCAGTTCTCCATCGACTGGAAGCAGGTGCCGCTCGCAGAGATCCTCACGTCCGAATTCTCCGTCCCAGCCTCCGTGAACAACAACCTCAACGCCATCGCCACCGCCGAGCGCTGGTTCGGTGCTGGTCAGGAAATGGACGATTTCGCCGTCATTCGCGCCCGCAACAGTTTCGGCATGGCTTTGATCAAAGACAGAGCCCTACTCCCAGCCACCCATCATGCGGCTGGTGAGATCGGCATGTGGCCCTGGACATCCCAGGGCGGGGGAGTCGGCCAGCTCCAGCAGGTCCTCTCCGCTAGAGCCGTCTGGCTCCGCCTCACCGGCGAAAAAACAGCTCCAGACGACCTACGCGAAGCCTTCCTCCAGCTAGCCGACTCGTCCGCCACCGCCGGTCCGCTCTGGGAGTCCGTCATCGACGACTTCGCCAAGGCTCTGGGCATGGTCCAGCTCATCGTGGATTCCGGGGCATTTCTGCTACACGGGCCACTCACGAACTTAGGCATCCGTTTCTGCGATGAAATCAACGCCCGAGCCGGCGTCCTGCTACCCGCCTTGGAGCACTCACCGATCAATCTCCGACCGACCTCTCTCGGACCCGACGCCGGAGCACTCGGAGCCGCAGCCTTTGCCATGGAGGCATGGAACATCCAATAAGCCGCACTTAAACAACCCAGAGCCACCAGGGCAGAGCCTCACCAGCTAATTGATATGCATTACTATTATTGGTTAAGGTTATAGAAGGGGGGGGGTTAGGCACTCATTTATCCGAGGAGTTCCTCCATTTCGCTGTCTGACAAACCTGCGCCAGTTCCGAAATCTTCTTCCAGAGTAGCTTCGACTAGGCCACGCTTTTTGGCTTGGAGTGCGAGAATGCGTTCCTCAACGGTGCCACGGACAATGAGCCGATAGGCGTTCACGACGCGTTGCTGGCCGAGTCGATGGGCTCGGTCGATCGCTTGGGACTCGACTGCGGGATTCCACCAAGGATCGGCTAAAATCACATGATCGGCGGCAGTTAAATTGAGTCCATAACCGCCAGCTTTGAGACTGATGAGGAAAACTCGCTTTTCAGCCTGGGTCTGGAATGAAATGACTTGGTCTGCTCGGTCGTTTGATTGACCATCGAGGTAGCAAAAGTCGATTTTACGCAGCAAAAGCTGTTCCCGCATAAAGCGTAGAAATTCTACAAATTGGCTAAAAACAAGCACTTTACCTCCAGATTCAATGACAGAATCGAGGCGATCCAATAAAGCCGACCATTTGCCGGATAAATCGTCATTTTGTAACGCTTTAATAGTTTCTTCTGGCAGCTTGGCGAGGCGCAAATCACAGCAAACCTGACGCAGTCTGAGCAGAACGGTGAACATGGTCATCCGGGAGCCGTTTTGGCCAGAGCGGCGGCGGGCGGCCTTGATCTCCTCGCGGCCCTCTTCCAGGATGCGGCGATAAACCTCTGCCTGGGCCGGGCTTGGGTCACACCAGAGAACCTGTTCGATTTTTTCGGGTAGCTCCCGCAAAACTTGGCGTTTCGTTCGGCGCAAAAACCATGGTTTGAGGAGTCGGCGAAGGCGTTCAGCCGCTTGTTGGCCAGCTGGAGCATTCAAATGACTGGTGACTGGCTGTTCAAACCGTTCCTTGAAGTTTTCCCGGCTTCCAAGGTAGCCTGGTAAGGCGAAACTCATGATGGACCATAAATCCCGGACCCCATTTTCCAAAGGCGTGCCGGTGAGGGCGAATCGGGCCCCTGCCCGCAGCTTTCTCACGGATTTCGAGGCATCCGTATCAGGGTTTTTGATGAAACTGGCCTCATCGAGGAAAATGAGCCTAAAATCGTATGTAGCGTAGCTATCTAAATCACGATGTATAAGAGGATAAGAGGTTAAAATCACGTCATGGGCGGAAATTTTAGCAAAGTGCTTTTCCCGACCGGTTCCGTCGATTTTCAGCACCCGTAACGCAGGTGTGAACCGGGCAAACTCGGCCTCCCAGTTTCCAAGAAGCGATTTGGGGCAAATCACCATCACAGGGCCCCGCTCGGGGCCTGTCGAAAGGATGGTGGCGATGGTTTGGAGGGTTTTGCCCAGACCCATGTCGTCTGCCAGGATACCTCCCCTACCCGCCTGCGTGCGGGCTACCAGCCAGCGAATACCTTCGAGCTGATAATCCCGCAAAATATCGGCCAGCGGTCCGAGCGAGCTGCGGATCTGTTCCATGGCAGGCAAAACCAGAGACACAGCGCTTCCAGACTGGAAATAGTCCGCGTGGGCGGCATGGATGCGCACGCCCTCTGGCGTCATCTGAACAGGCACATCCCGGAGTGATTCCTCCAGCTCCTCGATGCTTTCATTGTTGAGGATATATTTTTGACCGTTGCGGCCATTGATTTGCCGCTGTCCGCTGCGGATGAGGCGGAGGACTTCTGTTCGTGCTAGTCGGAAGCCATCTGGCGCCTCGTAGGCGAACTCCATGCTCAACCAATCATTTCCAGTGCCACCTTGATCATTGGTGTAACGCTTCTCGGGTTTCAGATTTGGAGCGATATGGAACGTGTTTCGCGTAACATGTGCCCAGCGCTCGCCTTTAATGATCGTTACATTTTCTGGGAATTTTGACAGGCCCTGCGAATAAAATGTGAGGATCTCATCGGGCTTTCGCAACTGCCAAAAGCCACCGCTTGATTCAAATTTGTAACGCTCTAGGCGTTTTATTAACTCTCGTTCAGCACTGCTGTCACGAACGTAAAAACAGGCTGTTTTCTGCTTATCTTGAAGGGGAAAGATGGCTTGTGAATGGCCATCCAAGATGCCGGGTGGGTGAATGGGCCACTTGTTGCCCTCATAGTTGCCCCAAAGCCGTGCTTCGAGGGCTTGGAAGCTGCCTTCGAGGTGAATTTCATACTGGCAAGGGACAGGCGCGATGTGGAACCCAGCCAAGACAGAGCCACGGAGCTCCACCTGACAGGCAGTGTCGAGTTTCTCGCGTTCCGCGACAAGCCAGCGGATGGGCCGGGTGACAGGCTTCCCATGATTATCGCTGCCTAAATCCTGCCAAAGTGACTCCAGACCTGAGATGGGCGGTAGGCGAAAGAGGACGGCTGTCCCTGGGCACCACCACCAGCTTCCGGCGATGGGCTGGGCGGCACCGTCGGGGATTTGGAGCGTGATCTGATCCGTGGAGGATGCCTCCACGATGATGGGCAGCCGGAGTGGCTCGGGCTCGATCCGGGCAGACGGGGCGTCTGGGGAGGGTTTCCCCATAAAGACGCGTGGATGCCCTCCTAGGGCGGTGAGGAAGGCTTCCAGGGCCTTTCCGCGCAGGGAGAGCGGCATGGTCTGCGGGCGGGTGATCCCCTGCCCCGCCAGCCAGGTGATGAGCGGGCTGGTCTCGGCCCCGATGGGCTCATGACGAAGGAGGACGCCCAGGGGCTCGCGCAGCTTTTCCGGTAAATAGATGCTGTATTGCCCCGAGATGCTCCTGGGGGGCTCTACAGCCGGGGGAGCAACGGCCGGTGCCGATTTTCCGGGAATGGCGGTGGCTGGGGGGGCGGGATTGGAGCCTTTGGCGGGGCCACGGATGCCGACGAGGGCGACGGCTAGGGAGTGCTCGCAAATGAGGCCACGGCGGGCCGTGGGACAGGTGCAGAGATTATCCACATCACTGGCCGTGCGGATGCGCAGCCCGCAGGCGAACTTGATTTTCCCAGCCCCAGCGCTGCCACGGATGAGGGGGCCCTCCTGCTGCGTGAGGGTGGCGAGCCCGGCATCTGCCAGGCTGCGAGCCGATTTGAGCGCGGCCCAGCCGCCGATCTTTCCGAGCCATGCTTCCGTGATTTCCATGCGGCCCTGCCATTCGCCAAGCTAGCCGCACTTTCAACCGCCAAAAAAAGCGGCGCTCCGGTGAGGGAGCGCCGCGTGGGGGATGCTAAGCCGGATTTACCTATGAGTATTAGGCTTCTCCGATTTTGACGGCTCTGTATCCGCCGATGCTCTTGAAGTAGAGGAACAGAAGCAGGTAAATCGCTGCCATAGTGGCTGGGATGTAGGCGTCTGCTTTCAGGGTGGCGCGGTCACCTTTTTGGTCAGCCGTGACGACGGCAGCCTGCTGAGGAGTCTTTTCCTTAGCTTCCTTGGCGGCGGCGAGCTTCGTGCCATCAAGGCCGAAGGCGGCAGTGCTGTCGAGGTTGAGGAATTTGGAAGGCGTAGCGGCTTTGTATTCAGCATACAGGGCAGCATCGGCCTTTTGGAGCTCTTCACCGGCGAAGCGGTCTTTGCAGTAACCGAGGCCAGGGCCACCGATCAAACCAGCGGAAAGCATGCCGATGCCTCCCATGATGGACATGGCGACAGCACCCGACTGCGGATAGCGATCTCCCACGACGGCGAGCATGGTTGGCCAGAAGAAGGTTTTACCGACGGCATAGATGCCAAGTGCGGCGAGTGCGACGGTGAAGCTCTCCATGCCGCTGGCGAGCACGAGGCCGACAGCCGCGATGATGGAGCAGACCAGCAGGAGGCCGATGGGGGAGAGCTTGAGGGTGTTTTCGATCCAATGGGCGCAGAAGCGCAGGCCGAACATGATCGCGGAGGTCCAGATGAAGAGGTATTTGCCCTGCTCAGAGGTGAAGAGGTTGCCGGTGATGTTCTGAATCCAGCCGTCCGTGCCAAGTTCGACAGCGCCGACAAGGGCGTGGACGACAAACAGGACGAAAAGCACGAAGGAGCCCATGGAGAATTTGGTGATGAGAGCCACAGCGATCAGCAACACGCCACCGATGGAATAACCGATGATTTTGGCATTTTCAGGAGAGAAGGCTTTGGCGATGTCACCGAAGAAGTTAGCGAGCAGGTAGCAGGCAACGAGGGCTCCGAGGATGCCGACGGGCTTGAGCATGCTGACGAAGCTGGCACCTTTTTCGGCAGCTTCGGATTTCGGGAACTTCTGGCCCATGAACATGATCGCGTAGAGCACGGTGGGGATCAGATAGAGGGCGAGCTGGGTTTCCAGCCGATCTGCATTTTGTCATCCAGGATCCAGCCAGCGACGGAACCGAGCACCATACCGGCAGGCCAGGAGGCGTGCAGGATATTGAGGTAATGGGTGCGGTTTTCTGGGTAGAGTGTGGCGACGAGCGGATTGGCCACGGCTTCGAGGGTGCCGTTCGCATATGCGAAGATGAACATGCCCCAGAAGAGGTAATTGTAGGCATTATCAGGCGTGCTTGCACCGAAGGTGACGAAGGCGGAGAGGATGTGGCAGAGGAGGGCCAGCGCGACGAGCTTGCCGTAGCCGATTTTATCGACAATCAGGCCGCCAAAGATGATGCCGAAGCAGAAACCGGAGAAGCCAGCACCGCCGATGGCACCGAGCTGGGCTCCGGTGAAGCCGAATTCCTTGCCCCAGTTGTCAAAGATGCCACCGCGGATGGCAAAGCCGACGCCTGCGGCCAGGATGGCCATGAATCCGGCCCAGAGGAGTCTCGATCGATTGGTTTCGCTGCTCATAGATAATGTTGGGAGTGTGGTTGGGGTAGTAGTGTGTTGGAGTTTCCGATTGCGGAAGTGCGAGGAAGCGTGGGTTTTAGGGGGTGCCTTTCATCGGGACAAGGGAAAAATGCTCCTTCCGTGGAGAAGTTTGGCCCCAGGCTTCATCTATTCCGATCAATAAACCTGTTCTTGCACGCAGGCTTTGCAGTGGCTTCATGCTGGTGATATGATCGCTTTTTTACGAGGAATACTCTCTGAGGCGCTGCCACACCAGGCAGTGGTGGATGTGCATGGCGTGGGCTATGTGGCAAATATTCCACTCGGCACCTTTGACCGCCTGCCGCATCCTGGGGCCGAGGTGCGTCTGCTGACGCATTACCACGTCACAGACCGTGACCACACGCTTTACGGTTTTTTCACGGCGGAGGAGAGGGATCTCTTCCGCCTGCTGATCGACCGGGTTTCTGGCATCGGGCCGAAGATGGCCCTAGCCGTGCTCAGCGGCATGCCAGTGTCCTCTTTTAAGGACGCCGTCATTCAGGGCGATGTCAAAGCCCTAGCGCGGATCAAAGGCGTGGGCGGCAAGACGGCCGAGCGCATCGTGCTGGAACTGAAGGACAAGGTCGGCGTCGTGGATGCCTGGCAGGCGAGCCGCAGCGCGAGGACCGACCATGATCCGCTGCGTGAGGCGCAAAGCGATGCCGTGCTCGCCCTCATCTCCCTCGGTTACAAGCAGGGTGAGGCGCAGAAGGCCGTGAACGAAATCACCCGCCAGCCCGGTTTCGCCGCTGGTGAGGCCAGTAGCGTGGACCGCATCATCCGCGAAGCCCTCCGTGCGATGAATTGATCTACCGCCCCTCCTTTTCCTCCCCTCCCCCCGTCGCCCAACATGCCTGAGGAAGAAATCAGAGTGCCCACCGAGACGCTGGAGCTGCGCACGCAGCTCGATGCGCCTGCACTCTTGGCGGAGACTCGGCGTCTGCTGGCAGATGGCCGGGAGCGAGTGGCCTCTTCGCTAGTCTCCCGGCATGGAGAGACCTCTCTGGCCAGTTATTTGGAAAAGCAATGGCGTGCGGCCCCCAGTGACGCGGCGCTACTCGATCAGCTCTGTCGTGAACTCTGGCGGCAGGGCGAAATCAGCCACCTGGAGAGCGTGCTCGCGCCTCTATCCACGCAGGAGACCGGCCCCGAGGACTCCTACTGCGCCACCATCGCCCTGGGGTGGCGCAGCCTGCTCGCAGCAAAAAGGCAGGACAGCGCCTCCTTGGAGGCAGATCTCTCGGAGCTGGTCCGCCGAGTTGCCCCATTGGGGGACTTCCCCACCTACTTAGAAAGGGAGCTGGCCTCCCTGCGCTGCCTCCGCCCGCTCGATACCGTCTTGGAGGCGGCCGTAGCAGAGGATAGTGTGGGGATGAGCTTCGCCGCGCTGCATGTGCGCCGTGCCTGCCACCGCCGTCAGTGGGAGGTGCGTCAGCATTTTCCCACATGGATCGCCCGTGCCAGTGACCGTGCGGCAGAGCCCGTGGGAGTCTTTCTCGATAGCGTGGGGGATGCACGCGAGGCAGCGGGCAGCGTGCCAGCCATGATCGCGGAATACGGTCCCTGGATGAGCCAGCAAACTGCCGTCTATGGTCAAACCGGCTTCGCCCTGGTGAATAGTGGCCTGTATGCTGAGGCTGCCCGCTGGCTCGATGGCTGCGAGCAGCGCGGAGACTTGCGCGGCTGGGTAGCGCTCAATCTGGTGCTCGCACTGTGGAAACAGGATGACTACGCCAAAGCAGGGCGAGTCAGCTCCGCCGTGATCGACCGTGGTCTGCATGATAGCACCTGGAACCGCCACGTCACCTCCGCCGCCTACGGTCACGCATTGGCGGGCCGGGGGGAGGCGGCTCTTGCCGCACTCGCACGACTGGAGGATGACTCTGCGGGTGCTCGTGCGACGGATTTTGCCTGGGTGCTGGAGCTCGCCCGCAGTATCACCCGCGTGCAGCGCCTGGCACGCCGGGAGTCTAAGCGTGTCTTTCATGAGGAGCGTTCTCGCCTGAGGCTCCTAGCCCCTTCCCTCGTCAGCATGCAGGAGGCACCCGCAGCGCGGCACCGCTACCACCTCGCGCTGGACGCCATGGCACGGCATGGTCGCCTGATCGTGTGGCCATGGCAGCGAGCCATCTCCCAGCCCGACTCGCCCAATCCCCTGCGTGGCGGCTTATGGGTCGGTGGTGTGCTCCTTTTGATCTTAGCGGGCCTACGCAGCTGCATCATCCCACAGCAGGGCAGTCTGGAAATGCCTATTGAAGAATCCGCCGCGCCCGCAGCCCCGTCGGCAAACTCACCGCAATCCACCGGGAACTCCACGCTCCAGGAGATCGATAAAATCATGAACAAGCCCTCCGCTAGGAAGTAGCCAGGGTGTGACGCATGCAGAAAAAACGGCGACCTCCCAGTGGGAAGCCGCCGTCTGTAAATGCAGTTCTGGAAAAGGATTACTTCTTCAGCAAATCGCGGATCTGCGTAAGGAGCACGATGTCTTCAGCAGGAGGAGGTGGAGCAGCGGCTTCTGCCTTCTTCATCATGGCCATGAGCTTGTTCGCAGGCTTCACGATGACAAAGAAGATCACCGCAGCGGTGATGAGGAAGCTGATCACCGCGCCGATGATGATGCCGATGTCGAGTTTCACCGCTTCACTGAGGGCGATCTTCAGATCGGGGGTGCCACCGCCACCGACAAGAGCCAAGAGGGGCTCAACAATGCCTTTGGTAAAAGCTGTGACGATGCCGCCAAAGGCAGCACCGATGATGACACCAGTGGCTAGGTCAACGACGTTGCCTTTGAGAATGAAATTTTTGAATTCGTTCAACATGGAGTGGGAGGATAAGTTTGAGTTTGCTATGTGTTGTAGATGCCGGGAGGCGACTAGTAGAACATCGCAAATGCCACTTTTGAAAGTATTTTCTCCACTGACTCTCAAACAGATGCATCAAGGGCAAATCTGAGACACACCCGGCCTTGGCAGCGGCCCCTGGCGGCGCATCATTCTGCCCAATGCGCATCCTCATCGCCCCAGACAAGTTCAAAGGCTCCCTCTCGGCCGCGAGAGTAGCCTCCATCGTCGCCACGGAGCTACGCGGCGTATTTCCTGACTGGGAGGTGGATCTATGCCCCATCGCCGATGGGGGTGAGGGCACCGCAGAGGCCCTCACCACGGCCCATAATGGCACCTGGGTGCAAATTCCCACCCGCGACGCTCAAAATCGCCCCCTCGTCGCCCAGTATGGACTCACCCAGGAAAATGGCCGCCTCCAGGCCGTCATGGAAATGAGCGCCGCCAGTGGCCTCGCCCTCGTCAGCGACCTACCACTCTCCCCCAGCACCGCTAGCACCTATGGCACAGGCTTGATGATGCTCGATGCCATCGAGCGTGGCGCTAGCCGCATCCTCATCGGCATCGGCGGCAGCGCCACCAATGACGCCGGCACCGGCATGGCCGCAGCACTCGGTTTTCGCTTCCTCGATGGAAATGGCCGCGATCTCGAAAAACTGCCCGCAGACCTCCTCCGGCTCAAACACATCCTCCCACCCGCCAAGTGGCCTGTGGACGTGCTCGTCGCCTGTGACGTCACCAATCCCCTCCTCGGCCCCGAGGGCTGCACACGCATCTACGGCCCCCAAAAAGGCATCCACGACTTCGAGTGGTTCGAGAGTCGCCTCCAGCACCTCACATCCGTCGTCCAGCGTGATCTAGGGCTCAATCCAGCGGAAATTCCAGGTGCAGGAGCCGCTGGCGGTCTCGGCTACGGCTTGATGACCTTTTGCGGCGCACGACTCGTCAGTGGTTTCGACTTGATCGCCGACCTCACCGATCTGCGCCCCCGCATCGCTGCCGCGGACCTCGTCATCACTGGCGAAGGCCGCCTCGATGCCCAGACCCTGCACGGCAAAGGCCCCATGGGTGTCGCAAAACTCGCCCACCAACTGCAAAAACCCATCATCGGCATCGCCGGACTCATCGAGGCACGCGATCAGCTCGCCCCCCACTTCAGCTCACTCATTCAGGTCAAACCAGACGCCTTACCCGTAGCCGAAGCCATCCAGCGCGGGCCGGAACTGCTCGCCGAGGCCGTGCGCACACAGCTCGTCGCTGCGATCAAGGCCTGCTCATCTGCTTCAAAGCCTCCGCTTTGAGCTTCTGGATACTTTTGTCCCCCTCTGCGATGAGCGGATCGAACATCGGGATCTCTTTAGCGTTCTGGCCTTGCTCATGTTTACGGAATCCGAAGAGGTAGGTCTCATTCTGCGGACGCCAGCGATTGAAGAACAGCGTATCCTTCGCCAGCACAGCCACACGCAGACTCTCGATGGCCGTCGGTGGCGCATCTGCCGCCTTCAGCCCCAGTCCGATCACCAGCTTCTCCCCCATCTTCTCATATCCTTCACGGGTGTAATGCACCCCATTCTCGGTGAGCAGCTTCGCCGTCGAGCCCGGTTTTGGTAGCCCGCCCATCAGCTCAAAAAGATCGAGAAAGGCCGTGTTCTGCGCCAAGGAGAACTTCCGCAGTGCATCACGCAGGCTGGAGAGATTTTTATTCTCCGTCGTCAGATCAGGCAACGGCGGGGGCAGGTTCTCCAGCGGCGGCGGAGCCACCACGACCACACGCACGCCAGGGGATTTCGCCCGGAGCATCTCGATGAGGCTGCGATAGCCACTGAGGAAGTCCGGCAGTCCCACTAGCTTCTCAAAAGCCAACTCAGAGCCGTAACACAGCATCACTACCGTCGGCTTCAGCATCTCGATATGTCCGCTGAGGCGCTGCAGACCCTCCTCCGGTGGCCCGAAATACGACCGCGCATGCCCAAAGACCGTATCCCCACTCCACGCGAGATTTCGCACACTCACCTTCACATCCCCCAGCGCTAGCGCCAGCCGTGGCTCAAAGGATGCGTAGCGCTGCTCACGCTCAAACACCGTGTTGCCGATCAGCACCAGCCGGTCGCCATCTTTGAACTCGATGGTATTTGAATTCTCCGCCACAGGCGGTGCAGCATCCTGCGCAAAAAGCACGCCCGTCACCGCGAGAAAAAGAGAACACAAAGTGGATTTCATATCGAAGCCCCAGGTATGCCCGCTCCGCCCGTACCGGTCAAGAAGGAGCTTCTGTGTCCAACGACAAGCTTTGCCCAAAGAGGCACCGATCAGGCAAATAGGCCACTCTCCGGCAGCATCGGCTCTGGCAGAGCCTCCTCCTTCAGTGAGCGGACACAAATGCGTGTGAAAAGCAGGTGTGACTCATCTGGAGCCAGTGTGATGCTATCCTCACCTGCATTGGTCGTCTCGACGCAGACAAACTCTGGATACGCATCATCCGGCAGATCTGCCAGGCGTGTGGACTTCTCGATCCAGGGATTCCACACCACCGTGCTCAGACTACCACTCTTCTCGATCCGCAGTTCACGGGCCATGACCGGATCATTCACGATCACCGTGGCATCACTGGCATATAGACGATCCACCTCCTGATCGATGAGCACCGGGCCACTCTGAGGTCGTTTTTCCGGCGAAAGTCGCCCCTCGACATACTGAGTCCCGTGCAAGCCGTGCAGACTGATCTGCCGCACATCACCGACGATGAAGTAACTATGCAGCGCCCCCGTGAAGCTCCACGGCCTGCGATCCGTATTGGTCAGCTCCAGCGCCACCTCTAGCTCCAGCCCCATGCTGATGAAAAGACGTGCCTCAAAGGAAAACGGCCACATCTCACGTGACTCCGATGAATCTGCGATCCGCAGCACCAGATCGACACGCTCCGGCGTCTCCCGCACCCGATCCAGCTCCCACATTTGAGTGCGGACAAAGCCGTGCGCAGGCTTGGCGCTATCCGCATGCGGCCCGAACCACGGCCAGCACACAGGGATACCCCCACGGATTGGCTTCCCATGTTCTAAAACCGCCTGCGGACTCATATAGAGCACCGGATCACTATGCGCAGGCATCCACTCCAGCACATGGCCACCATGCAGCGCGATCCGCCCCGTCGCCTCCCGGTGCTGTACCTCAATGATGGGATAATTTTCGTGATGATCGATGATTTGGACGCTGGGGGGCAATTTCATAGCTGGAAGGCGGAAGGAAGGAGTTCGGCGATGGATTTGGACACGAGACCACCATTTTGAAAAAAAGCGACCTCGCTCTCAGCCTGTGAAAATTCTGCGATCACCTGCCGACACGCACCACAAGGCGGGAACTCATGCCCTAGCGCGATCACCGCGAGCTGCGCGATGCGCATCCCCTGCCCCTCAGCCGACACGGCAGCGAAAACAGCATTCCGCTCCGCACAGATCGTCAGACCGTAACTAGCATTTTCCACATTGCAGCCCACATAGAGACCTCCGGCCACCGTCCGCAGCGCGCACCCCACTTGGAAACGCGAGTACGGCGCATAAGCCCGCGCCGCCACGACACGAGCACGATCCATCAGAGCATTCAGATCATCCATATCCGCAGTCTTCGCGAGCAGCGCCATTCTGCAATCCAAGAAAGCATGCCAAACTACAGTGCTTTGCAATAAACGGCGCGGGGGGGGCAAAATATCGAGTTAGCGCCTTAACTGAGCGGCGTTGAGCAGTATTTGAGTTTCTCTACTTATGCGGTTTCCCCATAAGGTATTTGTAAATGCCTTGTACAGCACTCTAGTTGAGCGAATGCGCTTTTCTCACAATTTTTCCGCAGGCCCAGGGGCACTGCCCCTTTCCGTCCTGGAAACTACAAGGGAGGCACTTCACGAAATCCCCGAAGCAGGCGTTTCCATTCTCGGCATCAGCCATCGTTCCACTTGGTTCCGCGATGTCGTCGCAGAAGCAGAGGATCATTTTCGGCAGTTACTCAATCTGCCCGACAATTATCACGTCCTTTTCCTCCAAGGAGGTGGAACCCAACAATTCAGCCAGGTGCCCATGACTCTCTTGCGCGGGGCCACTACTCCGGCCGAATACCTGCACACCGGCTACTGGAGCGGGAAGTCGATTCCCGAGGCCCAACGCGAAGGCCCCGTCAAGGTGCTTTGGTCCGGCGAATCCGAAGGATTCCGCCGACTGCCCACGGACACTGAATTGGCGGCATCCCCCGACAGCACGTATTTCCATTACATCTCGAACGAAACGGTGGAGGGCATGCAGTTTCACCGCACTCTCGGTCACGACAGCGTCCTGCGAGTCTGCGACATGTCTTCGGACTTTCTGAGCCGTCCGGTGGATCCCCAGCGCTTCGCTATCCTCTACGCCCACGCCCAGAAAAACCTCGGTCCAGCCGGTGTCACCGTCGTGCTGGTGCGGGACGACATCGTGCAGGCCACTCCGCATGGACTTCCTTCCATGCTGGATTACCGCCTGCATGCGGCTGCGCACAGCATCTACAACACACCGCCTGTTTTTGCGATTTATGTGACCATGCTGGTGGCCCGTTGGTTAAAGCAGGACATCGGTGGACTGGAGCGCATGGCCGAGATCAACCAGGCCAAAGCAAAGCTGCTCTACGATGTGATTGATGGCAGCGAAGGATTTTATTCGGGACGTGCGGCTGCCGGAGACAGGTCCTTGATGAATGTGGTCTTCAATCTTTCCACTCACGACATGGAACAGGAGTTCACCCATGCCGCGGCAAAGCTCGGCATCTGTGGTTTGGAAGGACACAGGTCCATCGGCGGCCTGCGTGCTTCCATCTACAATGCGGTGACGCTCGATTCTGCCCAAACCCTGGCCTGCTTCATGCAGGATTTTTCGCGGGACAAAACCTAACTTACCGTGGCTAGCAGCGCCAAATCCGAACGCAAGTCCCGCCGCCTGAACGCCAGTGATCCAGCGGTGCGCGAGTCCTTTGAGCAGTTTTTTTACCGTGGTTTTGAGCACGCGACCCACAACAGGCTGATCCAGACCCTCTGGGAATGGGATACGCCCAATCGCCGACTCCGCACCCGTGTGCCCTATGAAGACCAAATGATCTGGGGACGCTATACGGGAGAGCGTTTCGACGCCGGGGTCGCCGTCAACGTCAAGCTCAGGGAACTGCAAAGCGCCGCTTTTGGGTTTAAGGTCCCGCCAGAATTGGCACCCTATGCAGCGAAGGGGCAAGTCTGCGAGTTCTTGGCCCTATTTGTCATCCAGGGGCATTCGCTGCCGGGAATCCTCGACTTTTGGAAGGAAGTTTTCGCAGAACTCCGCGCCGAGGGTTTCACCCATGCCCTAGCCACCACCGCCACCAAGATCCTGCCTCTCTACCGCCGCATCGGGGCCATGGTGATCGATGAAGCGGTCATCCAAGGCGAAGCGCGTCATTTTCTACTTTTCGACCTGTCTCGCACCACTAGCTCTGCCATACAAGAATCTCGCAGACAGGATGCGCCGGAGCTTTCCCCAGCTTCCAACCAGGCTCCACCTGCCACTGGCCGGGAAGAAGCCCTGCCCTAATCCGACCAGGAGCTGGCGCTGCAACGGATCCATTTGCAGGTGGTATTTCACCCCTTCCAGGGCGAGATGAGCGGCACATGCCTCCACCCACCCCTGTCCGCACCGGCCTAGCTCGTGCCATGTCCAAGCTGGGCTACTGCTCCCGCAGCCGAGCCTCCGAACTCATCCGAACGGGCAAAGTCAGCGTGAACCGCACCGTGCGCAAAAATCCGGAGTTCCCCGTGCTGCTCGGAAAAGACGTCATCGTCATGGATGACGTCAGTATCAATCAAGCCCCACGTATCTACGTCATGCTCAACAAGCCCCATGGCCTCATCACCAGCGCCTCCGATGAGCAGGGGCGTGAGACCGTTTTTTCGTGCTTTGAGCACTCTCGCCTTCCCCACCTCTCACCCGTTGGTCGCTTGGATAAGGCCAGTGAAGGCCTGCTGCTCTTCACCAACGACAACGCCTGGGCAGACACCATCACCAATCCCGATACGCATCTGCATAAAACCTACCATGTGCACGTCAGCGGCACCGTGGATGCCAAACGCCTCGCACAGCTCCAAAGAGGCATCGATGACGAAGGCGAGCACCTCAGCGCCAAAGACGTGAAAATCCTCCGCACCGGTGAAAAGAACACCTGGCTCGAATTCACCCTCGATGAAGGCCGCAACCGACACATCCGCCGCATGCTCGAGGTATTTGGCATCGAGGTGCTGCGGCTCGTCCGTGTGAAAATTGGTTCCTTAGCACTGGGAAACCTCCCCAAAGGCCAATGGCGCGAGCTCACCAAGCACGAAGTGCTGAGAACACGCGAGCCCCAGCCTTAACACACCACCACGGCCTAGGGCATCGGGCGCATCATGCGTGGAAGAGACTTCATCATCAATGCCCTCATCGCCCCACCACCGGACCATCCATTGTGGTTGGAGCTCATGAGCCGCATGGTCTCAGACTACCGACCTCGTCGCTGCCTCGAATTTCATGCGACTTATGTCATCCGCATGGCCATAGCCAAACTAGATGCTGCGGTGGAGGCTTATTCCCTCGACCATGACGACATCACAGTGCTTTCGCATGAGGCCTTTTACGCATCACCACCCGCAGAGCGCCTCCCGGAAAACCGCCGCCGCCTCGGACTCCTTTGCCATTCATCACTACGAGGACTCTTGGTTCTCCCCTCTGGGCAAAACTTTCAATTCCTGCCTCCACGCCTTGCAGCGCTTGAAGCAAAAACTGACCTTCCACACAGCGCCTGAGCGAAGCCCTGGGTGAAGTCTTCGGCGTCCGCACGGTTCGTTTTGGTGGGAATCGGGGGAACTCTGCCCGCAAAGAGGCCGTTTGCTAATGGTCACTAGCTCGCCCATGGAGTGCGACATGATTCATGCCACCGCACTGATCGATCCGCTCGCTCAAATCGACTCCAGTGTCTGCATCGGGGCCTATGCCTTGATCGAGGGGCCGGTCAAACTCGCGGCCGGTGTCGTCATCGGGGCGCATGCGCATGTGCTGGGGGACACCACCATCGGCAGCGGCACCCGCATCGGGCGGGCGACGATCATTGGCGAACTGCCGCAGGATTTGTCCTTTGATCCCGCCACGCTTAGCAGCGTCCTCATTGGCACCAACAATGTGATCCGGGAGCAATGCACCATCCACCGTGGCTCCAAGCCCGGCAGCAGCACCCAGATCGGCGATGACAATTTCATCATGGCCAACGTCCACTTCGCCCATGATGTGCAGGTGGGGAATCACAACGCCGTGGCCAATGCCGTGCTTTTCGCTGGTCACACACATCTGGGCAGCCACTGCTTCGTCGGCGGTGGAGCGGGCTTTCATCAGTTCATCCGCATTGGCGACTTTTCTCTGGTGCAGGGCCATAGCAGCATCAGCAAGGACGTGCCGCCCTACAGCTCCGTGAACCGACTGAACCGCATGTCCGGTCTCAATGTGATCGGCCTGAAGCGCCAGGGCTTCACCGCCGCCGACCGCGCCGCCATCAAGCGCCTGTTTCATCTACTCTTCTGCTCCGGCAGAAACCTCACCCAGGCCCTCGCCGAGGCCGCCACCCACGAATGGCCGGAAAAAGCCGCCCACCTGCTCGCCTTCATCCAATCCCCCAGCAAAAAAGGCATCTGCTCCGTGACGCATCGTGATAGGGAGGCTTGAGGGCGGCCAAACCGCCTCATGCAGCTTTGCTCCGCGCGGCTGGATATTCACTCTTGACCATGCGGGTGGTGCGAGAGCATCTGCGGGGCGTCTTTCGACCTCTTCCATGAAGCTTTGCCAACTTCCCGCCTTCCTCCTTGCTAGTTATTTCATCGTCGGAACGTCGTTGGCCCAGCTTGCGGAGGAATATCGTCAGTGGACCAACACGGCGGGCAAGGCAATCGAGGCCACGCTGGTCTCCGTGGATACCGCCGCACGCAGCGTGAAGATCAAGATGAGGAGCGGCATGGAATACGATGTGCCGATCGCCAGTCTGAGCCCGGCGGACTTGGAGTATGCGAAGACACGCTACGCGGCGATGCAGGCCGCTGCGCCTGCATCTGGAGAAGGCGCGGGAAAGACCGCGCCGCCGCGGCCTCAGATCACCGTTTTGCCTGCCGCCAAGTTCAAGGCACCGTCGGCGAATGATTACCTCAGCGGCATCGCGAAGGTACGCCCGCGTCTGATCCAAAACGCGGCCGGCTGGGCGGCGATCAAGAATCAAATCACCCAGGATCCCGCGCTGACCAGGCTCATGGCCGCGCTCAAAGCCTCCGGCGAGGATTTGCTCAAAGATCCCGAGCTAAACCGCATCAACGGCGAAGGTGACTCAGGCGAGGGCTCTCGCGCCATCTATCGCATGGCCCTGCTCGCCGCACTGCAACATGGCGATGGCGATCTGAAATGGAAGGATCGTGCCGTGCGCGAACTCATCCTGCTTTGCGACAAGACGAACTTCCGTGACTGGCATCCCGCCGATGCCGGGTCCGTCTCCGACATGGTGATCGCCGTCACGCTCGGCTACGACTGGTTTCGCGATGGCCTCAATGCCAAGCAAGCAGAGGACATTCGCGCCTTCCTTCGCCAGAAGGGCGTGGACGCGCTGATCGCCCACATCCAGGACAAGCCCGTGCCACCCACGGCCTTTGCCACCGCACCGGAAGGCAGTGACGCCAACCCTGAAGCGCCCGCGACGAAGAACGCGGCTCCGGTGACTCGGCAAAAGATGCGCATTGCCTCCGCGCTCATGCTGAATGCCATCGGCTTTGTCGATGATGACCCGAAAATGGCCAAGGACTCGGCCAATGCCGCTGCGAAGGTCTTTGGTGAAGGCCTTTTGCGCTTTGCCCCCGCTGGCATCTGGCCGGAGGGCATCGCGGCGGGTGATGCCGTGATGGATTACGCCGCGATGGTGATCCAGTCGCTCCGCAGTTCCTCAGGCAAGGACTTTGGCCTCAGCATGCTGGAAGGCATTCCGCAGTTGGGTCTGGCCCGCTTGCACCTTTACGGCCCCACCGGGCAGCCCTTCAATCTCCGTGCGGATGCGGCCGGTGACGGCCTCCGTCCTTGGATCACCACCTGGCTGGCCGGTCTGCATGGCAATCCGGGCATCCCGGCCTTTGATGCGGGTGACAAGATGGCTGTCGATACGGCTTACTTCAGCGGAGTGGGCCATTATCTTTACTACCATTCACAGGCCGCGATCAACGGCACACCGGAGGCCTTCGATTTCGCCACCGCAGGCGGCATGGCTGCCACCGTGCGTAGCGGCTGGGGCGGAGATGACCTCTACATCGCCATCAAGGGCGGAGACAATCGCGACCCACATGCCCAGCTCGATATCGGCACCTTCGTGCTTGATGCCGGTGGCATCCGTTGGGGTCAGGAACTCGGCGTGGAGAATGGTTTCGACGGCAGTGTGGCGCTCGCGCCCGAGGACCGCCGGAAGCGCTACGACCATTTCCTCGAAGGCACGCGGGGCCAGAGCACGCTCACTTTTGGAGGTGCCAACCAAGACCTCGATGCGCGTGCCAGCGTGCTCGTCACCCAATCGACCCCCGACGCCGGACTCGCCATCATCGACATGACCAAGGCCTATCCAAAGGATGCCCAACAGGTGCATCGCGGCATCAGGGTTGTGCGGGGTGCCTCGCCCTACCTCGTCATCCAGGACGATCTCACCGTCAAAAAGACCCAACCACTCGTCTGGAGCATGCAGACCAGGGACATCGAGATCACGGTGGATGGCCCCACCGCCACTCTGAAGCAGGGCGACCGGCAGCTCATCGCCACCATCGTCTCTCCGAAAGGCGCCACCTTCAGCGCGGAGGCGCCTCCTCCACCCCTCGACCCGGAGAACGGGCGCAAGCTCGGCAAAGCGACCCCTGACGTCGAAGGCGAGAACGTCCAAACGCTCAAGGCCACCGTCTCTGCTGCCAGCGGCAACGTCAGCCTCTGCATCACCTTCACCCTGGGACCTGCTGCTCCCGCGCACAGCCACAAGCCGATCAGCGATTGGGTGAAGAAGTAGAGAGGGCGAAATTGATGCTCAAACTCGATCTAAAGCCCAAACCAGTGCCGCTAGGGACAAGAAGGTTACACCGCGAGAGATAGGATAACCGCAGAGAAATCCATTTCAAAACTCATCTCTGCGGTTATCCCAACTCTGCGGTGTTGCCTCTTCTGGGGGCCTAGGCTCGGCAAGGCCATCCGCCATGGCGACCCCATCAATTGTGGCTTTGAGTGTGTTTGTCAGACAGTTGCAGCCTGACCCCGTTTCCCGCAAGGTGAGCCGAGGGCTCTCGCGGCCCCTGAAGTCGCCCGAAACGAGATCACGCATAAGCGAATCAGGCGCTGTGTTCCTCTCGCGGAGCGACAGGACTACTTTGCTTCGCCAAATCAAAAAACTTCATGTTCTGAGGGGCGGAATCGGTTGGCAGCCTTCCTTCCGGAGGAACTCAACGATCTGGGTGAGATGCTCAGGATGCAACGAGACTCCTGCCATTGGATGCGCCTTGCCATCTTCTGAATACCAAAGGCCGAACTGTTTAAAACCAAACCGTTCGTAGTAGCCGACGGATGCCTCGACAGCGCATATCTTGATACAAATCCCCGGAGGAACCTCAAACCTTGCCAGCCGAGATAGAAGAAGCAATCGGCCAATGCCCTGCCTTTGATAATCGGGGTGGATCAAACCGTAGCACAGCCATGCTTCGTCTTTCGTTTGCGAGTGTCCGCCACAAGCGACGACACGACCGTCGAGTTCAACCACCAACATCGACTGGTCCTCTTTAGTGAGTCGTTCTTCATAATCTTTTTCTACTTCGGTCGGAAAGCGGCCTGGAGCGTTCAGGCGGTATATCTCCATACAGGTCATGGAGTCACCCTGCTCCCAACCACGAACCTTGAACCCCTTTGGCAGCGGCTCTGCTGTGAGTTTTTCGACTTCGACATTCGGAAGAATGATGGGAGAAATCAGTCGCCAGCGCGAGAGCTTGTTGAAGATGGCTTGCTGGACCCGCGCTGCCCTGCCCTGACGCAGAAAACTGTTTCGCAGATAATTCTCCGCCAAAGTATGCAAAAAAACAAAAAACAGCGCTCCATAGATGAAGGGCTGTGGTCCGTCCCAAAAGCTGTTCGCAGCACCCATGTCTTGTCTAAATAAGCTGGGCTATGCGGGCTACTTCAGCTCCTTGATCCTCACTTTGCGATACCACACACGCAGCGCCTCGTCCTGGAAGGCGATGTGGCCGAGGTTGGGGCGGTCGGCCATATTCATAGCCTCCAGCGTGGTGTCGATGATCTGTTCGCCGTTGAAGACGACCTTCACGCTGCGGCCTTGGACGGTGATGGTGTAGCGATTCCACTCACCGGCGGGTTTGACCATGTTCTTCGAGGGGCCGGTGCCGTGGACAATGCCGCCGCAGTCGTGGTGGCCGGGCTTGGCGAGGCCGTAGGTATCGAGGATCTGCACCTCGAAGCCGCTTTTGACATGGTCCTTCAAATTGCCTACACGCATGAAGACGCCGCTGTTGCCCTTGGCGTTGATCTTGAACTCCAGGTCGAGCACGAAGTCGCCATACTGCTTTTCGGTCGAAAGGTAGGCGGCATAGCGCTGCCAGCCTTTTTCGCCTTCACGCGGATGCAGCGAGATGCTGCCATCGGACTCGACGAGCCAGTTCCCGGTCGTTTTCCAGCCGGTGAGGTCCTTACCATTGAAAAGCGACACAAAGCCCGCGTCATCAGCCGCCGGGTGCTGGGCGAGAACGGAGGTGGTGACGAGCAGGAGGCAGAGCTGAGCGAGATTTTTCATCGGCAACAAGAACGAGGCCGGACGCAGGAGTCTTCCTGTCAAAGAAGCCCTGATGAAGCACCACCGAGAGAATCCCTCTAACCATGCCCCGAATATGTTTCGATCACCCACAAGGCGTCTCCCGCAGCAAGATTGAAATTCAAGCAGCCTTGGGTTTCGGTGCTCTACGGTGCTCCAATCTGCGGTGTATCTCACCGCCGTTGGAAAGCGGCTGGCTCGCCGTGGATCACCCGCCCCTCCACCACGGCGACACGCGGATCCAGCCTCCGCGCCGTCCGCACCTGCACCCAGCCCACACGCCACCACCACAAGCCCGCGCCCGAGCAGGAAAACGAGGATGAGGAGCGGTTGGTCTGGGTTGTCAGACAGTTGCAGCCTGACGTCATTTCCAGGTCATGATTCAAAATGGGCGATATTGATATCTCCTCCTATTGCCAATCTAGTTCAGCAGCCTTGAGTGACTTCTTCAGGACGACTTTGGGCGACTGGTCGGCGAAAATGGTGATGGTTATTTCGTCGTTACTTGGTGGTGGAGTGGGCGTGATCGTCAGTGGAATCGAAAATTTAAGCGAATGAGTCACCTCAGAATGAGGAAACAGAGGCGAAGAGCGTGCATTGTCGATGCGCAGTTCGTGAAAGTACAGTCCTTCTTCAATCGCAAAAAAACCTTTTTCTGGACTGAAGTAGTATCCACCTGAAAGCCGACCGGGGATTTTCAGCGTGACGCAGTAGTGCTCAGCCATGATGCCACTTTCATTCTTCACTTTGAGAACGACACGACTCTCATTTCGATGACCAAATTCAGCAAGAACAAGGATCGAAGCATTCAGGACGGGATTGCAGATTCTGTTCATTACTTCGCGAATCTCGTAATCCTCCATCGCTGTCCGCTCGAAGTTGCGTCGTCTGTAATATCTCAAATCTAACGCTTGGTGCGCAGTTTCTCCCTGCGGAATGACGACAACATAAACCATACCTAGTCTCGGTTGTTCAACTGGGATTGGGATGATCTCAAGGCCGGTTATCCTCGGCTGTATGCCGCCAATTACCTGGTCCAGCCATTCTTTGGAAAACTGAGTATGGTCGATGGGGTCGATACTTTCCGGAAGATGTCGTTTGTCTGGCTTCGTGTGTTCCCTGATACCAAATATGATCATTCCACCTGCGGCGTTCGCGAATGCCGAAACGTCCTTGGTAATCTCCTGCTTTTTTCCATCAGTTCTTTGTAGCGCATCGGCTGCTTTGTAATCCAAGCGCGAGTTTTCTTCGATGCCCTCAAGAATAAGAGCCTGAAGTTCCTGTTCTGATCGTGGAGCCTGCATATTGGATGCTAGTTTTCGGCAAAGAGTGCCATTCTTTACGTCTTTACCCAAACAAACTCATCTGCCCCGCGTCCTCATCGCTGCGCGGCTTCTTCCTCGTCTTCGCGGGCACGCTGGTTGCCACGGGGACTTCTTTGACGCTTTCGGCGGGCTGGTGGCCGGATTCGAGTTGGTGGAGGACTTCTTTGGCTCTCGTGATGACGTTCTCGGGGAGGCCGGCGAGGCGGGCGACTTGGATGCCGTAGCTTTTTTCGGCGGAGCCGGGGAGGATCTTGTGGAGGAAGATGATCTGCTGGTTCCACTCCTTCACGGCGACGTTGTAGTTCTTCACGGCGCTGCGGCTTTGGGCGAGCGCGGTGATTTCGTGGTAGTGGGTGGCGAAGAGGCAGCGGGCACCGATGTGATCGTGCAGGTGCTCGGCGACGCTCCAGGCGATGCTGAGGCCGTCGAAGGTGCTCGTGCCGCGGCCGATCTCGTCGAGGATGACGAGGCTGCGCTCGGTGGCGTTGTTGAGGATGAGCGAGGTCTCGTTCATCTCGACCATGAAGGTGGACTGGCCGCGTGCGATGTCGTCGCTGGCACCGATGCGGGTGAAGATGCGATCAACGAGGCCGATCTCGGCGCTGGCGGCGGGGAGGAAGCTGCCGATCTGCGCCATGAGCGTCAAAAGAGCGGTCATGCGCAGGTAGGTGCTCTTACCGGCCATGTTCGGGCCGGTGATGAGGATGAGGCGGCTTTCCTCGGGCTCGAGCGTGATGTCGTTTGGCACGAAGCGCTCGCCGCTCGTCAGATTCTGATCGAGCACGGGATGGCGGCCGTCGCGGATGAAGAGGTTGCGCGTTTCGTTGAGGACGGGGCGGGTGTAATTGAAGAGGCGAGCGGTTTCGGCGAGTGAGCAGAGCGAATCGAGCACGGCGATGGCTTCGGCAGTTTCCTGGATGTGCGCGAGGTGATCGAGCACACGACCGCGCAGCTCGATGAACTGCTCGTATTCGAGCGCTTTGCTGCGCTCCTCGCTGCCGAGGATCTTGTCCTCCATGCGCTTCAGCTCATCGGTGATGTAGCGCTCGCCATTGACGGTGGTTTGCTTGCGGTGGTAGTCGGCGGGCACGCTGCCGACGTTGGCCTTGGTGATCTCGATGAAGTAACCGAAGACGGCGTTGTATTTGATCTTGAGGCTCTTGATGCCGGTGCGCTCGATCTCACGCGCCTGCAAATCCGCGATCCACTGGCGGCCGAGCGTGGAGGCAGCGCGGAGTTCATCGAGCGCGGGGAGATAGCCCTCGCGGAAAACGCCGCCTTCTTTGATCTGCATGGGCGGCTCGTCGCAGATGGCGCGTTGGATTTCCTGGCAGATGGGCGTGAGGTCGTGGAGGCGGGAAAGGAGATAGGTCGTATAGGAAGTGTGCGACCTATTGGACTCATGGAGGATGACTTTGAGTGAAGGCACGACTTCCAAAGAGACGGCCAATGCCTGCAAATCGCGGCCATTGCCGCTGCCTTGGCTCAGGCGGGAGCTGGTGCGCTCCAGATCGCGCACTTCTTTGAGGAGGGTGCGCAGTTGGCTGAGGAGCATGGGCTCGTCGATGAAGGCGGCGAGCATGTCCTGGCGCTGGGTGAGGGCATCGAGATCGCGGAGGGGATGAAGGACCCAATGGCGGAGCTTGCGGGCACCCATGGGGGTGCAGGTGCGGTCGAGGGCGCTCAAAAGGGTGTGCGCATTGCCGCCACGGGCGCTGACGAGCTCCAGGTGGCTCTGGCTAGCGGCGTCGATGAGCACGACGTCGTTGGTTTGGCCGACGCGGAGGCGCTGGATGTGCTCGACGCTGCGGCGTAGCTGGAATTGCAGGTATTGCATTACGGCTCCAGCGGCGGAGAGGGCTGCGTGCATGTCGGCGCAGCCGAAGCCATCGAGTGATTGCACTTTGAAGTGCTGGGTGAGGCTGTGCTGGGCCTGGTCGAGCAAAAAGAGGTAACTCTCCACGGCGAGGGCGGCAGCGGGAGAGCCGAGCTGGTCGATCAAATCACGCTGGTCATCGCTGTAGAGGAGCTCGCTAGGCTGGAGGCCCTCGAGTTCGTCGGCGAGCTGGGTGCTGTCTTTGAATTCGGCGATTTCGAATTCGCCGGTGGTGTGATCGACGTAGGCGAGGCCGAGTTTGCGGCTTTTGGCGTTGCGGAAGACTGCGGCGAGGTAGTTGGGCCGATTGGAGTCGAGGAGGTTGATGTCGTTGATGGTGCCTGCGCTGAGGATTTGCGAGATGGCACGCTCGACGATTTTTCCAGGCACCGGATCGCTGGTCTGCTCGCCGATGGCGACGCGTTTACCGGCCTTGATGAGCTTGGCGATGTAGCCCTGGGAGGAGTGATGGGGGACGCCGCACATGGGGACGCCGTTGCGCTTGGTGAGGGCGACATTGAGGATGGGGGAGGCGACTTTGGCGTCCTCAAAGAAAAGCTCGTAGAAATCACCGAGGCGGAAAAAGAGCAGCACGTCCTCTGGAAGCTCACGCCGCATGGCGAGGTATTGCTTCATCATCGGTGTGGTGGCGGCGTCGGACATTTTGGATTTCTGATTTTAGATTTCTGATTTCGGGATCAGGTGCCGAAGTAGCGGTCACCGGCGTCGCCTAGGCCGGGGACGATGTAGTTTTTCTCATTGAGGCCATCGTCGATGGCTGCGGTGATGATCTGGACGTCTGGGTGGGCTTTCTGGAGGGTGGCGATGCCCTCAGGGCAACTGACGACACAAATGAGGACGATGCGGCTGGCACCTGCGGCTTTGAGCTGATTGATGGCCTCGATGGCGCTGCCACCGGTGGCGAGCATGGGATCAAGGAGGAAGACTTGGGCATCGGTGATGCCGGGAGGTAGATTCGTGTAGTAGGGGCGGGGTTGCGCGGTTTCTTCGTCTCGCTTGATGCCGACGTGAGCGACGATGGCGTCTGGGATGAGGGAGTGGATGCCATCGAGCAGGCCGAGCCCGGCACGGAGGATGGGGACGAGGACCATGGGGCGAGCGAGTCGCACGCCATCGGTCTCTTGGAGCGGGGTGAGCACGCGCACGGGCTCGGTGGCTAGATCACGGGTGGCTTCGAGGAAAAGGATGCGCCCGAGGAGATTGAGCTGACGCCGGAAGCGGTGCGGAGGCGTGGCGACGTCTCGCATGATGGTGAGATGTCTGCGAGCGAGCGGATGGGTGACGACGATGACGGGCTGCATGAAACGCACGGTGGCTGCTTTCGCGTGAGTGGCAAAGTTTTCTCTCAGCGCCGCAAAATGGCCATCCGGTGACAATGCATGTGGCGGGTGTGGCGCGGCCCATTTGTGGCCTCAGGTGCCGGAGAAGACGATTTTGACTTTGCCGGCGCTTTTTCCGGCTTCGGCGAGGGAGTCGGCCAACATGGCTCCGAGTGGCGCGGGCGGCTGAGTGGCCGTGGGGAGTGCCTGAGGGTGGTTTTCTGCCTGGAGCGCGGCTTTGAGAGCACCTTCGACCATCTGACCACAGTGGATTTTCATCGGTGGGAGGGCACCGAGGGGCTTGCTGAGGTCATCGGCTTTCAGGGTGAGGGCTTCCTCGCGTGTCTTGCCGCGAATGAGCTCGGTAGCGAGGCTGGCGACAGCGATAGCGGTCTGGCAGCCGAAGCTCTGGAAGGTGGCTTTGTCGATGACGCGGCGACCATCCTTATCGCGGTATTTGATCCACATGCGGACCATGTCACCGCAGTCGGGGCTACCGACGGTGCCGACGGCGTCTGCATCGCTCATTTCGCCGAGGTTCTGAGTGGAGGCGAGAGCCTGCTGGAGGGCGTCTTCGTTCATGGCCGTGCGGCGAGGGAGAGCTCGATGATGCGAGCGCAGAGTTGGGCAAAGTCGATGCCGACAGCGGCGGCGGCTTTGGGCAGTAGTGAGCTGCTGGTCATGCCGGGGATGGTATTGATCTCGAGGACAAAGGGCTCACTGTCGCTGTCACGCAGCATGACATCGACTCGGCCATAAACCTCCGTGCCGCAGGAGCGGAAGGCGGCGAGGGCGGCGTCCTGGATTTTCTGGGTGACGGCAGCGCTGAACGGCGCGGGGCAATGGTAGAGGGTTTTGCCTTTGCCGGTCATCCAGGGGTATTTGTTGTTCATGTCGTAAAAGCCGTCCACGGGCTCGATGTGGATGACGGGGAGGACTTGGTCACCGAGGATGCCAATGGTGAGCTCCTTTCCAGCGACGTAGTCTTCGATGAGGGTGTGGGAGCCGAATTTCCGTGCGTCTTCGATGGCGGAGTCGAACTCACTTTGATGATAACAAATGTGGACACCGACGCTGCTGCCTTCACGCGGTGGTTTGACGACGAGGGGGAAGCTGATGGCGAGTTTTTCACTGCCATCGAGCGGATAGAGCTGGGAGCGCGGAGTGGGGACACCTGCGGCGATGAATTTGTCTTTGCTGAGGCCTTTATCAAAAGCGATGCGGCTGCTCTGCACCCCTGCCCCGGTGTAGCGGATGCCGCGCTGTTCCAGGATGGCCTGGAGCTGGCCATCTTCGCCGAAGGTGCCGTGGATGAGGTTCATGGCGATGAAGGTGTCCTCTGGGACGCTGAAGTCAGGGCCGTGGACATCGACGTCGATGACCTGGGCACCGAGAGTGGCGAGTGCGTAGGAGACGCTTTCGGCGGTTTTGAGGGAGACTTCGCGTTCGGAGCCGGGGCCGCCTTTGAGGACGGCGATTTTTTTATCGGAGAGGTCGATCATGGTGTGGAGAAAAAGGATGTGGCTAGGGGCCGAGGCGGGCTATCCAGACTGCGCATTGGCAGAGGATGAGCGGCTCATCAAGCGGTGGCTTTTGGCCGCACGATGTTCATAGCCCCATTGAGCTCGCCACCGGGCTCGATGGAGACCGCACGGGCGGTGACATCGCCATTGACGGCACCATTGGTGCCGATGAGGACGGGGCCGCTGCTGTAAATGGTGGCAGTGATGCGGGAATGGATCTCGACTTCAGCAGCGTGGACAGGATTTTTAAAGACGATGTCTGCTCCGCGCTCAATGATGAGGCGGTGGCAGCGTACTTCCCCGATGATGGTGCCACTGGACTTGAAGACGGCATCACCGAGGCAATGGACATTGGCCTCGAACAGGCCCTGGCAGCGCAAATCACGACAATGCACCTCGCTAGCGGTGAGATGGCCGCGTTTTCGGATGATGACATCGCCGCGAGTCTTGATGGACTGCGAGGAGTTCATATTGATCTCCACGTCCTCGAGAGAGATGTAGGCTCCGCAGGATGGACAGTTGGCACTACGAGCACTGCGACCTGTTTTGAAGCTGTGACGGCACTCAAAGCACTCCACGTCCTTGAAGTACTGGTTCCGGTACATGCCGAGATCCTTCATTTTTTGAAGCGAACTGGCGGAAAGTGGCGCGGGAGCCGCCGTGGGAGGCGGGGAGTTCGAGCTGGCGCGGCGTTCAGGCTCCGGCTCGGAGGGCGGATCTTCGTTTTTGAGCACGAAGGGCTCTTCAGCGACTGGTGCTGGCTCGGGGGCAGTGGGAGCCGGTGTAGCGATGGGAGCTGGGGCCGCAGCGGGTTGGACCTTATTCTTTAAAAAGGCTCCGAAACCATCTGCGGCGGATAAATCAGCATCACGATCCTCTTCGCTCGCAGGCTCTGGGAGCGAGATGAGGCTTTTTTTCTCGACGGGCGGTGGAGGAGGCGGCGCGGTGGCGGCGCGTGCGGCAGCAATGGCTGGCGCGGGCTCCGGGCTATCCCAGTCGCCATAGCCAGCTCCAGAGCGACTGGCTTGGGATGCAGAGACCTTCCCTTTTTTGATGGTCAGGTGGACGCCGCACTTTTTGCAAAAGGAGGAAACGACGAGGCGCGGCTCATACTGAGCCGCGCCGCATGACGGACACACCACTTCGATCTGATTCTTCGGAGGAGTGGGTAGAATGCTGGACTTCGGAGTGAAAAACCGTCCGAACACTCGTGGGGCAAGGGAGAGAGGTTATGGTTTTGGACCGCCCGCGACTTTCGCGTCGGGTTTTTTGCCCACGGAGGACTGACCCATGAATGTGGCACCTTCTTCGATGGAGAGAGTGCCAGCAGCGATGTCACCGACGAGGATGGCATTGCTCTTGAGCTCGCAGCGCTCGGCGACAGTGATGTTGCCTTCCACTTTACCGAAAATGATGACAGTGCGGGTTTTGACCTCGCCCTTGATGATGGCGTTTTCGCCGATCGTCAGGCTGCCGTCTGAGATGACTTCACCTTCGATCTTACCGTCGATGATGAGGTCATGAGAGAATTTGATGGAGCCTTTGATCTCGACGTCATTGGCCAGGACGTTTTTGCTGGTGTTCATTGTGGGAGCGGAATAAGCGCGTGGGGGTTGTGCAGTGGGAGCGGGTGCGGCGGAGAGGATGGGTGCGCGCTCGGCGGCCGCGGGGGCCGGAGCGGGAGCAGGTGCAGCCTCGACGCGTTTGGCGTCCTTTTGCCCTTCAGATTGTCCGATGATTTGCCTGAGCATGAGACCAAAAGTATAGGTGGCCCGTCCATAGAGTGTCAATGACGGCGTTGTTTATTTTCTGTCTGAAGTTTATAAAAAGAAAACCGCGTCCTCCCATAGGTGGACGCGGTGTGGAAAAGGCGATGAAAGGGTGGTTTGCGGCTTATTTGGCCAAAAACTCGTCCAGCGCGGCTTTGGTGATGCGGAATTGGGTTCCGATCTTCTTGGCCTTGATGTCTCCTGCCTCAATGGTGGCGATGACGTCTGCCTCGGAGACGCCCAGGGTCTGAGCGACCTGTGCGGGCGTGAGGATGTCTCCGCCGACAGGTGCTGCGGCGACTGGGGCGGCACCAGGGAGCGGCGGTGGAGTCGCGGCTCCTGCGGCGGGGTTCATGTTGAATGCCCCCTGTGCCATCATCTGCTGCGCCATGCCAAAGCCCATGGAGATCTCTGCTGCGGCGCTAGCGGGGCTGTTGCCGCCTTTGGCCATGCCCTCAGCCATCTGGAACTTCACGTAGTCGTTGAGATTGCCGATGGCTCCCATGCTGCTGCGTTTGTCGATGGCCTGCTCGACCTCCGGTGGCACGCTGGCGTTTTCCAGCAGGAAGCTGGTGATCTCAATGCCGTATTTGCTCTGCGTTGCGGGATTGATGAGCGGTAGCAGTGCCTCTCCGAGCTCTGAGTAGCGGGTAGCGAGGTCTAGCACAGGCACCTTGGCGCTGGCGAGTGCATCAGTGAAGACGCTGACGATGCGGCTGCGCATGGTATCGGCGAATTCATCCAGGCGGAAGTGGTGGTCGCTACCGGCGACTTCTTTGAGGAAGATCTTCGGATCAGTGATCTTGAAGTCGAAGGTGCCAAAGGCACGCACCCGCACAATGCCGAAGTCCTGATCACGCATCATGATGGGATTGCTGGTGCCCCATTTGTTGCCGGTGAAGAGGCGTGTGGTGACGTAGTAGATGTCTGCTTTGAAGGGGGACTCAAAGCCGTACTTCCAGCCCTTCAGCGTGGAGAGGATAGGGATGTTATCGGTGATGAGGTCGTGCTTGCCAGGACCGAACGTGTCACCGAACTGGCCTAGATAGACAAACTGAGCCACCTGGGACTCCCGCACGATGAGCTGGGCACCGCGCTTGATTTCCTTGTCCTCATCAGGGAAACGCCAGGAAAGCGTGTCGCGTGAGTCATCCGTCCATTGGATGATTTCCAGAAACTGTCCTTTGAGGTAATCCATGAGGCCCATAATCGTGTATGTGAGTTAAGTTGGTTTGAGGTGTGCGCTAGGTCGCGCGCGGACAGAGTAGAGAGGTCGTTTCCTTTTGGCGAGGGCAAATCATGCGTGATTTTTACAACCGCTCCCGATTGAGCGTCCTGAAATGCATCCGAGGCCCAATAGCTGCTACGGCGGGCACTTTGAACCTTGAATTTGTCGCTAAAACCTTGAACATCGACCACCATGTCACGCTCACCTGCCGAAGCCTTCGAGAAAGTCCCCTCCCTCATTTTCCCTGATTCCGCTACGGCGGCGAAAACACTGGCCCAGGAGATCAAGGACCTCCTCACCTTGCGCAATGCGGCTGGAAAGCCCGTCGTGCTGGGCATGGCCACAGGTTCCACTCCCGTGCCATTTTACCGTGAGCTCATCCGTCTGCACAAGGA
Organism: Verrucomicrobiaceae bacterium; assembly: GCA_016713035.1. NCBI lineage: Bacteria > Pseudomonadati > Verrucomicrobiota > Verrucomicrobiia > Verrucomicrobiales > Verrucomicrobiaceae > Verrucomicrobiaceae bacterium. The sequence continues at coordinate 483,580 of JADJPW010000006.1, read as the reverse complement.
AGAGGGACTGAGCTTTAAAAATGTCATCACGTTTAATCTCGATGAGTACTTCGGCCTCTCGGCGGAACATCCAGAAAGCTACGCACGCTTCATGGCGGAGCAGCTCTTTGACCACATCGACATCCCCAAAGCCAACATCAACATCCCTAGCGGCACACTGCGAAGCGATCAGGTCTTCACCCATTGCCGCGACTACGAGCAGAAGATCGACTCCCTGGGCGGAATCGACCTGCAAATCCTCGGTATCGGCCGCACGGGCCACATCGGCTTCAATGAGCCTGGCTCCAGCCGTGACTCACTCACTCGCCGCATCACGCTCGATCGCGTGACTCGTCAGGATGCCGCCAGCGACTTCCGTGGGGAGCAAAATGTGCCGCATTTCGCTATCACGATGGGTGTCGGCACGATCTTGAGAGCGAAAAAGCTCGTCCTCATGGCCTGGGGAGAAAATAAGGCCGGAGTCGTCGCCAAAGCCGTCGAAGGCCCGATGACGGAAGCTGTCTCTGCCTCCTTCCTCCAAGACCATGCCGACGCACGGTTTTTCATCGACACGGGAGCCTCCCGCGAGCTGACCCGGGTGAAGCTACCCTGGCTCACCGGCACACCTGTATCCTGGACACCGCGTGAGACGCGGCGTGCCATGGTCTGGCAAGCATTCCAGACCAAGAGGCCCATCTTAAAGCTCATCGACGAGCACTACAATGAGCACGGCCTCAGTGACCTCCTCAGTGAGCAAGGGCCGTCTTATCAGCTCAATATCCGCATCTTTAACCAGCTCCAGCACACCATCACGGGCTGGCCTGGTGGCAAGCCGGACGAGGACGACACCTACCGCCCCGAGCGTGCCAGACCGTATCCAAAGCGCTGCCTCGTGCTCTCTCCAGAGCCGCAGGACGCCATCGTCGGCATGGGCGGCACCATCGACCGCCTCATCGAGCAAGGGCACGAGGTCCGCCTCATCTCTCTCACCAGCGGGAGCCTACGTGTGCCAGATAGCGAGGCAGATAAATTTGCCGAGACACTCCTCCAACTCGCCTCCAATGCGAACAATGCGGGCGATTGGAAAGCCCAAGTCGCGTATGCAAAAGACGCTCTCTCACAGCTCGAAGCCAAAGGCGAATTCGGCGAGGACACCCCGCTGCTGCGCCAGCTCAAGAGTCTCATCCTACGCGGTGAACTGCGTGATGCCGCGCACACTCTGGGCCTTGCCAATGACCACATTATCTTTGCCGACTTACCCTTTTATGAAGCAGGGCGCTACCGCCGCTTCAAAAGCACCCAGGCGGATGTCGATGCGCTCAAGAAGCTGCTCGATGAGCACAAGCCACATCAGATTTATCTCACCGGCGACGCAGCAGACCCCAGTAGCGTCAGCGGCATCACCTTCCGCCTCCTGCTTTCCGCGCTAAAAGCCTGCTCCCATGAGGAATTCGCGGGAGCATGCAGTCTATGGCTCTACCGTGGCAAAGAGCGAGCTCTGGAGCCCCATGAGATCGACATGGCCGTGCCGATGAGCCCTCTCCAGATGGAAAAGAAGCAAAACGCCCTCGGGCGCTTCGCCGCACTCAGCAGCCTCGAAAAAGAAGCACCAGAGACCAATCGAGAAAATGCTCATCATTACGACTCTCTCGGATTGGCCGAGTATGAGGCCATTGAGGCCTTTCAGCGCTGGCGGAGGGCCTGAAGCACGGATGCTCGAGTTATCTCATATTGCCCCCAGACTGCTCTCTTTTGAATCTGGGGCACACTTGAGCTGATGACCATGAACAAACGGGATGTGAGACGCGTTCAGTAGGCGGCTCAATGACTCGCCACAATCCCTCATGAAAAAACACCTCAGACCCACACCCTCACGCCGTGACTTCATCGCGACTGGCGCAGCCGTTTTGGGCTTCAATATCATCCCGCGTCATGTTCTCGGGGCTCCAGGTGTGCCCGCGCCTTCTGAAAAGCTGAATATCGGCAGCGTGGGCATCGGAGGACAAGGTGGCGGCGTCACGCGTGATCTCGCTAGTTTTGCCAATGTGCACATCGCCGCGCTTTGTGACGTGGAGCAGAAACATGAGGCCACCATGGCCAAGCTCTACCCAGGACGCCCATTTTACAGAGACTATCGCGAGATGCTGGCTGCGGAAAAAGGCCTCGATGCCGTGATGGTCGGCACGCCAGATCATTGGCACGCGCCCATCTCTCTCGCCGCGATGAAGCTCGGGAAACACGTCTATTGCGAGAAGCCGCTGGCACACACCATCGAGGAAACACGCCTCATGGCGAAAGTAGCCGCCGAGATGAAGGTGGTCACACAGATGGGCAATACCGGTCATGCCAGCGAGGGGCTCCGCCTCACGAAGGAATGGATCGACGCAGGTGCCATCGGCGGCATCAAGGAAGTGCATGTGTGGTCTGATCGACCTGGAAAGTTCTGGGACTCACAAGGCAGACCACGCCCCACCGAAAAAGTCGCCGTCCCTGAGTCACTCGACTGGAATCAATGGCAGGGAGCTGCCCCGGAGCATGACTATCATCCACTCTATGTGCCACGGAAGTGGCGCGGATGGTTCGACTACGGTTGCGGAGCGCTAGGGGATATGATGGTGCACAATGCCGACCCTGCATGGTATGCGCTCGATCTCGGCGCTCCGACAGCGGTAGAGGCAGAGTGCTCAGAGACCAATGTGGACTCTTTCCCTGTGTGGAGCATCGTGACGTGGCACTTCGCCGCCAAAGGCAACCGCGGCCCCATCAAGCTCACTTGGTATGATGGCGGCAAGCAGCCCGCGCCACCACCTGGATTCGATCCCGCACGCAAAATCGGCGATAATGGCATCCTCTTCCTCGGAGAGCAGGGCTCCATCATCGCTCCTGGATGGTCTGGCACACCACGCATCGTCCCAGAAAGCCAGATGCAGAGCTTCAAGCTGCCACCCAAGACCATTGCCCGGAGCCCTGGGCACCGTGAAGAATGGGTCGCTGCCTGCCTCGCGGGCAAACCGGAGGATGCCCAGGCCAACTTCGCCTACGCCGCCCCCTACACCGAAGCCCTGCTCACGGGCGTGCTCCCCATCCGACTCGGTAAACGCATCGAATGGGACAGCGCCGCGATGAAAGCCACCAACGCCCCCGAAGCGGATGCACTGATTCGCAAAACCTACTGCAAGGGCTTTGAGCTACCCGCTTAACGCACATCCTCATCCTGCCCCAGAGCCAACCCCAGCGCTGGCTTCTCACTCGCTAAGATTCAACACAACGGCTTACGGGCTCCGCCCCAACCAACTCTCCCCATCCACATGAAACTACCACTCACCATCATCCTTTGCCTTGCCAGTTCAGCCTTTGCGCTCGATCCGCATGTCGAAGCGGTCACACGCATCGTGGAAGGGGCTAAGGGCAAGGTTGAGAAGACGGAAGATGGTCAGAGCCTCAAGCTGGTCGATCTGGCCGTGCCGAATACGGGGCCGCATGATCACCGCAAGAATGATCCGTATGACGCGGCCTTCTTTGAGCATCTGGGACACATCAGCACACTGGAGTCGCTGAATGTCATCTCCACCAAGTTCAATGACGAGTGGATGCCGCACATCGCCAAGCTGACCAACCTCAAAACTCTGCGCTTCACCAACAACGGCCCGCTGACCGATGCTGGCATGGAGCAGCTCGCCGGTCTCAAGAACCTCGAAGCCTTCTCATTCGTCGGCACCAAGATCACCGGCAAGGCGTATGCGAAGTTCGACGGCTTCACCAAGCTGGTAAAAGTCAGCCATCGCGGCAGCAGCATCAATGATGAAGGCCTGAAGGAACTCTGCGATCACTTGCCCAATCTAGAAAGCATCAGCCTCGCTCACGCCAAGTTCACCGACGCTGGCGCTCCCCATCTCGCCAAGCTCACCAAGCTCAAAGGCTTCGAAATCGGCACCTCCAACGCCACGCCACAGGCGCTGGTTCATCTCGCCAAGCTCCCACTGGAGTCGCTGCAACTTGGCGAAGGCTTTGCTTCCGTTGATTGCATCCCTTTGATCAAATGCATCACCACCCTGCGCCGCCTGACACTGACTGAGGCCTCAAAACTAACCGATGCCGAACTCAAAGTCGTCGCTGGCCTCACGCAGTTGGAGCATCTCGAACTCGGCAAAGTCCCCTTCCCTGATGCACGTCTGTCTGTGCTAGCAGACTTCGCTTTCCTCAAATCCATGCGCCTCGCACCAGGCAAGGAGCCTTATAGCGACGAAACTCAGGCAAAGATCAAAGCGCTGCTGCCAAAGACGGCTCTCACCTTCAAGTGAGTCTCCCTTGATCGCGATCTCGCGTCTCGCTCCATTCACCGCACGCAAGCCCTTGTTGGCCTAGCCCTTTCCGAGTGTCACATCAACGGCAATAAATAGCGCTCAATCGGATATCCGTGCGCTTTACACCTTCAAACACGATTCGCAGCCTTACTCGTTCTGGTAACTCAGATTCAGTTTGGAACTCCACCGGCACTTGGTAGCCATTTTGGCGAACCAGGGTGCTCCAGCCCAAAATGGGCCTTTCAGCGTGATCGAGCACTTCGAGGCGTAAAGCTGCTTCAGCGCCCAAACCCGCCACATTGACGAAAAAGCGCGGTTTTTTTGCCTCCAATGCCTGCGTCACCAGTTCTGCGGTTACTTTCGGCATTTGATAGTCTCCAGGACCTTCGCCGCTGGTATCGACCATGAGATCCGCGAAGCGATCTCGCGGTAGAGTGGCTATCCCCACTCCACCACGCTTCACCTCTGGCCCACCCGTGGCACGCGGGTCCCATGCACCATAGTAGATCAGCGTTTTCTCACCGATATTCTCAAAACCTTGCCCCTGAAGCACTCCGCCTTGATCCCATTCGCCGTCTTTTCCGCGTTCCAGGAAGGTCCATTCATGCTCAGGCTCACGAAACTGCTGTCCGTCATTGCTTAGAACAAAGCCTAGATCCACCGACACACCTTTCCACTCCGCCGCTCCATGCCAGCGTCCATACACACCGAGCAAGACGTTCCCGCGATTCCATACCGCGATGCCTTCATGGCACTGCTCCCCTTCTCTGCTCCGCCCGGCTCCTAGATACGTGTGCTGCGCAGTTCGCACAAAGGCAAGGCTGCTCGTCGCAGACCAGTTCACAAAATCTGCACTGCGATGGAGCCTCACCACTCTCCCCTGATAGTGATGCGTATGTGGCATCGCATTCTGCGCGGTGAGAAAATACTGACCGTCCCACTGATACAGCCCGCACGCGGGCTCCAAGTGAAACCCCGGCACAAGAAGATCATTCTTTTGCAGCTCACCATTTAGCGGAGCGACATCCTTCACAGGTCTCCACCGCAGTCCATCCACGCTGATAAAGGGTAGCAGTGTTCCCAATCGAGTGTGGTGCCTGAAGTAAACGTGTGTCGTCATCTTGTAGCGGCGTGAGGCATCAGGATCTGCGTCATCCTTGATCACCTTCAGGTTCACGAAGCCCCAAGCTGCCCCCATATCGAGGAGGTTGTTGTTCCTGTCCCCTCTGAACTCCACGAGCCCTAGATTTGGCTTCACCCAGGTCAAACCGTCCGCACTTTCTGCATATGCTGCTCTCCAGCGCTCCGAAGCCACCTTGCTCTCTACGGCATCGTCAAAAGCCACATACCACATCCGATACTTGCCGCCGTCTTTGATGACGGAACCATAAAACTGCACTCCATGTGCATCCGGTGCCCCAGGCTCTCCCCGCGCGACCACCGGATTCCCCTGAAAACGCACTGGCCGCCGCATCTCCAGACGCAGGTTCTGAGTATGCGGAATCGCCACATGATCGAAGGCAAATAGCGTCTGAGCTTTGCTCTCGTCGAAAAGCTCCATGGCGTGCGTGCTGACACTGACGGACAAAACCACGAGGTGAAAGAAAGAGCGCATGACACAAAGAGTGAGGTTCAGGAACACCTGCCGTGGGGGATGCATTTGCCAAATGTTACTTGGCACTAAACATCTTTGCCGAAAGCATCCCACCACTGATGTCCGTAGCATCGCAGCCTTTTTGAAGAATGAAGCGCTGCGGTTTGAACTGGCTACTGCCGGGTTCGTAGCCCTCTTGACGGACGAGATAGGGGCCGTGGCCATTGGGGCCCCAGGCGAGGTTCATCACCTCACAGCGGTCAGCATCGTTGCAGAGGACGGGCATGGAAATCAGGTGAAAAGAATGTGGGTGCCAGCTCCGGCAGATTCCTCGTAGAAGTCACCCACGGTGAGCACTCCATCGACGCGGTCCATGAGGTCTTCCTTCTTCAGCTTGAACATATCCATCGCCAGTTTGCAGGCAAAAATCTTGCCGCCGGAATCCGAGATCAGGCTCCAGGAACTCACGCACAGGTGGGATGTCGAGCTTTTCCATCTCCTTATTCATGAGGTGAGTGGCAAATGCGGATACACCGGGGATGGCCCCCATCCAGGTCGGAAAGGGCACCGTCATCGGCATTCCCAGCATGGGCATGGCCATGTTCAGTGCGGAATTGCCCACGGTGGAGACTTTTAGGCTATCGAGCGTCTTGTTCGCCAGCGCATTCAGACCAAAAAAGGTGAAGAATAGCGATGCCTCGATGCCCTCCATGCGTGCGCCATTGGCCATGATCAGCGCGGGGTAGATTCCATCCAGTGAACCACGGCTCACGATGATGGACATTTTTTTCACAGGTTGTTTTTCGTCAGACATAAACTTCTTGGTTCGTGATTCTGTGTTCTTGGTTGGTTAGATGCAGCCGACAGGCTTGGGAATGCCTGCGATCTTGGAGGACTTCTTCAGAGGACCGCCGGGGAAGAGGTCATAGAGCTCTTTTGTCGTCACGACACCGCTTTTCCCCATGCTGCGAATGGTGAGGGCGGCCCCTTTCGATTGCTGCTCACGCAGGTAGCGAATGACTTTCATGTGGCCATCGGTGAGCGTGCCTATGCCCTCTTCGACCGCGATGGCGGCGGCGATCGTTTCGCTCCATTGTGACATGTCCGTGAGGTAGCCTTCCTCGTTCACGTCGATTTCAGTTCCTGCGATGTTCTTTTTCATGGTCGTTGGTTAGTTGGGTTTCGAGATCTGGTACATGCCTCACGCTATTGGCTTTTTCTTATGTCTGCTGATACCCGGCATCGGCCAGGCTTTTAGCAGCACATTCCAATAAACATGGCGAAAAGCTAGTTTGCCGAGGTGATTGAGCCGTGACTCTTCCAGCAACTTCATCGGGCCGAAGGCAAAGGGGAAATTACCCTCGTGTGGCTCATACTCATAATTAAAGTCGATGAGCAAGGCTCTGCCGTTTCCTGACTCGATGAAACAATTCGAGTGGCCATCGAAGTCCTCCTTCAGTGGTTCGCCTCGGATATGGCGCATCACGTTATCAGCGAGCGTTTCACTCTCAAAGTGGGCTACGGAGCCCGCTTTGGAGGCAGGCACATTCGTCGCATCACCGATGACAAAGACATCGGGGTGCTGGAGCGATTGGAGCGTGTGTTTATGAGTCGGGATGAAATCGAGATCATCACCCATGGCGCTGCGGCGCACGGCTTCAGAGCCCATGTTCGTCGGCGTGGTCACCAGGAGGTCGTATGGCACCTCACGACCATCAAAGCAGATCAGCTTGTCATTTTCCTGATCGACCCGTTCTGCTACGAAGTCAGTGACCAGTTCGATACCCTTGTCAGCCAGCAGATGACCGAGCTTCTTGGAGGATTTGGGCTTGGTAAAGGCTCCAGAGAGTGGCGTGACATAGGTGAGCGTGATTTTGTCTCGCAGTCCACGCTCGCGGAAATAGGTATCGGCCAGGAATGCAAACTCCAGTGGAGCCACAGGGCACTTGATCGGCATTTCGTTGATATGGACGACCACACGACCACCAGTGAAATCGGCCAACTTTTCCCGCAGAGCCTTAGCACCATCAAGCGTGTAGAAATCATGCACGTTCACACGCCATTTTGGCCCTAGCATGCCCTCTGTTTCCTCCGGGGCCGTGCGACAGCCTGTAGCGACGATGAGCAGGTCGTAGGACAGTCGCTTTCCATCATTGAAGGTGACCGCGTGCTCTGATGGGAGAATCTGATCTACCTCAGCCTGGACGAAATCGACGCCGTGAGGGATAAAATCCCGCGTCTGTCGCACAATATCGCTCTCTTCATAAATCCCGAAGGGTAAAAAAAGAAACCCTGGCTGATACAGGTGCCGCTCTGAGCGATCCACTACAGTCATTCGCCAATCTGACCTCGAAAGACGACGGCGGAGGTGATTCGCCATCATGGTGCCAGCAGTGCCGCCGCCGAGGATGAGAAGGTGTTTGCTCATAGTTGAAATAGAAGTTTCCAATCAGATTTCTATATGAGTGTATGCGTATATGCAATATTTATATCTGGCTCAATTTGGCTTTTCCCGCCCTATTTTGAACCTTAGCCGCAAATCGTCAGTGATACCGACCCGTCAAAAACGCGCCTCTCCCGCCCCGGATAAATGAACAAAGTGATTGCCGCAGTGGTGCTCACGACTACTCATACAACACCTTACACGCGGGTGTAGTTCAATGGTAGAACACGAGCTTCCCAAGCTTGATACGTGGGTTCGATTCCCATCACCCGCTCCACCTTATGACTCCAGTGGGCCAAAAGTTATGGTGGGCTTTTGAAAAGATAGATGCCAGACAGAAGTCGGCCGCAGGTTAGCCAAATCATTGAGCCGCAGCCTCTTCCACACTGACGCAGGTGCAGATCAGATGACGGTCTCCGTGGACGTTGTCGATGCGAGCTACCGGGGGCCAGTATTTCGACTCACGGACCCATTTCAGTGGATAAGTGGCTTCTTCTCGTGAGTAGGCATGGGGCCAGTGATTGGCGCAGACTGCTTCCGCAGTGTGAGGAGCGTGCTTGAGGGCGTTATCTACTGCATCCGATGTGCCAGTTTCGATGGATTCGATTTCCGAGCGGATGCATTGCAGGGCCTCGCACAGGCGATCCAGCTCGGCTTGGCTCTCGCTCTCCGTGGGCTCGATCATCAGAGTGCCGCCCACTGGCCAACTCATCGTCGGTGCATGAAATCCGAAGTCCATGAGCCGCTTGGCCACGTCCTCGACGGTGACGCGTTTGAAATGCCGAAGGTCGATGATGCACTCATGCGCCACAAGGCCTCCCTGCCCCTTATATAGGGTAGGGAAACTCGGCTCCAGGCGCTTTGCTGTATAGTTCGCGTTCAGGATGGCATACTTCGTGGCCTGCACGAGCTGCGGCCCCATCATGGCGATGTACATCCATGAGATGGTGCAGATGCTCGCACTCCCCCAGGGGGCAGAGCAGACAGCTCCGACTTTTTGATCACTCCAGGTGTGATGCCCAGGCAGATGTGGACGTAGATGAGCCGCCACAGCGATCGGTCCCACGCCGGGTCCACCGCCCCCATGTGGGATGCAGAAGGTCTTGTGCAGATTCAGATGGCAGACATCCGCCCCGATGCGTCCAGGAGAGGTGAGTCCGACTTGGGCATTCATGTTCGCCCCATCCATATAGACCTGACCACCGGCATCATGGACTGCGCGGCAGATTTCCACGATGCTGGCCTCAAAGACACCATGCGTGCTAGGATACGTCACCATGAGCGCGGCGAGATTGTCAGCGTGGTTTGCGATTTTCGATCTCAAATCATCCACACTGATATTGCCCTGCTCATCACATATGACAGGCACGACTTTCATGCCGCACATGACGGCACTGGCGGGATTCGTGCCGTGTGCAGAGGTCGGAATGAGGCACACATCGCGGTGATGGTCTCCATGTGCCTCATGGAAGCGCCGGATGGCCAAAAGCCCCGCATACTCTCCCTGCGAGCCCGCATTGGGCTGGAGCGACACGGCATCAAACCCTGTACACTCGGCGAGCCAAGACTCCAGCTCGCTAAACATGGCGTGGTAGCCCTCACTCTGATCATACGGGCAAAAAGGGTGCAGTGCATTCACCTCTGGCCAGCTCAGAGGCATCATTTCCGCCACCGCATTCAGTTTCATCGTGCAGGAGCCCAGTGGGATCATGCTGCGATTGAGCGCGATGTCTTTCACCTCTAAGCGGTGGAGGTAGCGCATCATCTCTGACTCACTGTGGTAGCTATTGAAGACAGGATGCTTCAGGTAAGCCGATGTCCGCTGATGCTGGGCAGAGAAGTGCAGCTCATGCTCATCCTGTAGGAGCGGTTGCTGCTTCGGCTTGGCGATACCAAACACGGCAAGAAGATGAACCAGCTCCTCTGCGGTCACACGCTCATCCAGTGCGACGCCCACAGTCTGTGCGTCGATTTTACGGAGATTGATGCCGTAAAGCTGCGCACGCTTCAGCGCATCATCTGCCTTGGCCGTGCGGATGCTCAAGGTATCAAAAAAATCATCACTCAGGACATCCACTCCACCCTGCATCAGCTCGCTGGCCAGCCACACTGCGGCTCCATGGGTGCGGAGGGCGATCCGGCGCAGCCCCTCTGGCCCATGATACACGGCATACATGCCAGCGATCACCGCGAGCAGCACCTGTGCCGTGCAGATGTTGCTAGTGGCCTTTTCACGGCGGATATGCTGCTCACGCGTCTGCAAGGAAAGCCGATACGCAGGCCGCCCCGCCGCGTCTTTGGACAAGCCGACCAAGCGCCCAGGCATGCGACGCTTCAGCGCATCCTTCACCGCCATGAAGGCAGCATGCGGTCCACCAAAGCCCAGCGGCACGCCAAAACGCTGACTATTCCCCACGCAAATATCCGCGCCAAACTCTCCCGGCGGGCGCAATACCGCCAGCGCCAGCAGATCCGCACTCACCACGAGCAGAGCACCCGCCGCATGCGTCTCCAGCGCCAGAGATTCATAATCTTGAATCACTCCGAGGGTGTCTGGATAGCTGACCAGCACAGCGGCAGGCTTACTGGAGCTATCATGTCGCCAGTGCATCACATCGACCACTTTCACCTCCACGCTCAGCGCCGCTAAGCGTGTCTTTACCACCTCGGTGACATGTGGATGGCATTGATCCGATACGACCACATGCGATGCGCCATTCACCTGCGCCAGAGCCAGTCCCAGTGCCTCGGCACAAGCAGTGCCCTCATCCAGCAGGGATGCATTCGCCACATCCATCTTCGTCAGATCACAAATCATCGTCTGGAAATTCATCAGCGCCTCCAGTCGCCCCTGTGCGATCTCAGCCTGATACGGAGTGTAAGCCGTGTACCAGCCTGGATTCTCCAGCACGTTCCGCTGAATCACTGGTGGCGTAAAAGTATCGTGATAGCCCAGTCCGATAAAGGAGCGCAGCACCTTATTGCGCCCCATCATCTGCTTGAGTCTGCGTAGCGCCTGTTCCTCCGAGAGCGGCTGTGGTAAATTCAGCGCCTCCCGGCTGCGGATGGCCTCTGGCACGACATTGTCGATCAAAGCATCCAGCGACTGAAAACCGAGAGTTTGGAGCATCGACACTGCCTCCGAGGCAGACGGACCGATATGACGGCGAGAAAAGTTCGTGGACATGAGCAGTGCTACTTTCTCAAGCGTGGAGACCAGCCAAATCAAGCAAAGACCATCCTGCTAGTGATTCACCAAATCTTTAGTTCGGCCTTTATGGAGCTTGCGAAGCTGCGCTTTGATCTAGTCCAGGGTTCAGTCGAAAGGAGACCATGATTTCATCACTACAAAAGTAGAGCAGTTCACAGGCATTGCGAACGCCTGTAGCCATGACTTGCGCCGTCAGAAAAGCCTAATCGTCGTGATCACACTCATCGGTGCCCCAAATTCAAAAGCAGCCTTCCCCCAGGCCTCGAACACATCGAAAACGGCCAGCAAGGACTTACGACAACGCTCCCCTGTAGGCTCACAATCCAAACAGAACATTAGAAATAGACGCGTAATCTAAAGTGACATTTGGATTTATCGCCTTAGATTGGCCTTATGTTTGACCGCTGGTATGCCCCGACACTCGCCGCAAAGCTCACTCGACCGTTCGTTCACATCGTGTTCGGAGCGCGGCAGTGTGGGAAGTCCACACTCATCCGCTCCCTGCTGCCAGAGCACGCCCACATCTTTGATCTGGCTGATCCGGGTGAGCGATCACGCTTCCTGCGCGAGCCAGAAAGGCTGATCCGCATCTGCCAGGCCATGCCAGGCCAAAAGGAGCCGCACACCGTCTTTGTCGATGAGGTGCAGGCTGTGCCCGCCCTGTTTGATGCAGTGCAACATCTTTTCGATTCGGACAAGAAACGCTGGCGCTTCATCCTGTGCGGCAGCTCGGCGCGAAAGCTGCGACAGGCCGGAGCAAACCTGCTGCCGGGGCGCAGCTTTGTGCATCACCTCTTCCCCCTGACGATGGCTGAACGTCCAGCTCCGAAGTCGATGAAAGCCACCAGCGCAGGCATCATCGACATTTCTTTTGATCCCCCGAGCCGCAACCGTTTCCCCGAGGCGGATCTGATCACGCGGCTGGCCTTCGGCGAGCTACCGGGCGTCGTCACCGCGGATGAGGAGGACCGGGACGCGATGCTCAATGGCTATGCGGTGCTGCATTTGGAGGAGGAAATCCGCCGCGAGGGCCTGGTGCGTGATTGGGGGAAGTTTCAGCGCTTCCTGCAACTCGCGGCTGCCGAATCCGGCCAGATCGTGAACTATGCCGCCATCTCCAACGAAGCCGCTCTCTCGCAGCCGACGGTCAAGGCGCACTACCAGCTTTTGGAGGACATGTTTCTCGGCTTCACCCTTCCCGCCTGGACCCGCAGCCCGAGGAAGCAACTGCTCTCGACCCCGCGCTTCTACCTCTTTGACCTCGGCCTGCGTCACGCCGCCGCAGGGCTGACAGCATCTGAGCAGACGGTGCTGTCCAATCCTGGCCCCATCTTTGAGCAATGGGTCGGGATCGAGCTATGGAAACGCCTGCGCTACCTGGGCAAAGGCAATCTCTACTACATGCGCACCAAGGACGGCGCGGAGGTGGACTTCATCATCGAGCACGGTGGTGAGATCATCCCCATCGAGGTGAAATGGACCACAAACCCCACTCCTTCCGATGCCCGCCACCTGCGCACCTTCATGGCCGAGCAGAAAGGCAAAGCCAAGCGCGGCTACGTCGTTTGCCGCTGCGACCGCCCGATGCAACTCGACTCCCACATCACCGCGATCCCCTGGCATCACCTTTGAGCAAATAGCCTCTCCATGCCCGTCACCAACCAATCCACCCCGGCGGAGAAGATCACGCTTTTCCGCTCGCTGTTTCGGGGGCGAGAGGAGGTGTATCCACTGCGGTTTGAATCGGTGAAGTCAGGAAAGAGCGGGTATTCGCCGGTGTGTGGGAATGAGTGGGTGCGGGGATCTGTGAGAAGCCGAGGATCAAGTGCTCGGACTGCCGGTTTCAGAAGTGGCTGCCGGTGACAGATGAGGTCATCAGGCGGCATCTTTCGGGGGTGGATGAGCGGGGGAAGGCGTTTGTGGCGGGGGTGTATCCGATGCTGCTGGATGAGCGGTGTTTTTTCTTGGCGGTGGATTTCGATGAAGGGGACTGGGCGGCGGATGCGCGGGCGTTTTTGGCGACTTGCGAGAGGCTGAAGGTGCCTGCGGTGCTGGAGAGGTCGCGCAGCGGGGAGGGCGGGCATGTGTGGGTGTTTTTCGCGGAGGCGATCCCGGCGGCGCTGGCGCGGAAGCTGGGGGCGCATGTGCTGACGGAGACGATGGAGCAGCGTCCGGAGGCGGGGATGAAGTCTTATGACCGCTTCTTTCCGAATCAGGACACGCTGCCGCGCGGAGGCTTTGGGAATTTAATCGCGCTGCCGATGCAGAAGGCGGTGCGGGAGAAGGGGAACAGTGTGTTTGTGAATGAGGCACTGGAGCCGTTTGAGGATCAGTGGGCGTTCATGGCGGGCATCCAGCACATGAGCCGGGCACAGGTGGAGGCGATCGTGCGTGAGACGGAGGGACGTGGCCGCATCGTGGGTGTGCGAATGGCTCTGGCGGAGGATGAGGACGCGGCGGAGCCGTGGAAGCTGATGCCATCGCGTCGCAAAGACTCGCCGATGGTGGGTGAGATGCCTGCGAGCCTCGAGCTGGTGCTGGCGGACTCGCTTTATGTGCCGAAGGCTGCGTTGCCGCCATCGCTGCGCAATGCGCTGATCCGCATCGCGTCGTTTCAGAATCCGGAGTTTTACAAGACGCAGGCGATGAGGCTGCCGGTGTGGAACAAGCCGCGCATCATCTGCTGTGCGGAAGATCATGCGGAGCATATCGCCCTGCCGCGTGGTTGTGTGGATGAGGTGCAGGAGCTGCTGAAGATGCTCAAAATCAAAGTGAAGCTGCGGGACGAGCGATTTGGCGGAAAACGGCTCGCGGTGGCCTTTGGCGGCACTTTGAGGCCGGATCAGCAAAAAGCGGGCGGGGCAATGCTGGCGCATGATTTCGGCATTTTGTCGGCGACGACGGCTTTTGGCAAAACGGTGCTCGCAGCGTGGTTACTGGCCCAGCGGGGCGTGAGCACGCTCATCCTCGTGCATCGGCAGCAGCTCATGGAGCAGTGGGTGGAGCGGCTGGGGCAATTTTTGAGCCTCAAGGCATCGGAGATCGGTCGCTGGGGCGGCGGGAAGAAAAAACTGACGGGTCTGATCGATGTGGCGCTGCTGCAAAGCCTGGTGCGCAAGGGCGTAGTGAGTGATGCGGTGGCGGATTACGGCCATGTGATCGTAGATGAGTGCCATCATCTCTCGGCGCAGAGTTTTGAGCTCGTGGCTCGTCGGGTGAAGGCGCGATACGTCACCGGTTTGTCGGCCACGGTGACGCGGAAGGACGGGCATCATCCGATCCTCTTCATGCAATGCGGGCCAGTGCGGCATCGCGTGGATGCGCGGCAGCAGGCGGCGGAGCGGCCCTTTACACACGAGGTGCTGGTGCGGCCCACGGGCTTCGTGCCCGGCGGCGAGGCGCAGGAGGACAAGCGCATGGAATTTCAGCGACTGTGCGATGCCGTGATGCGGTCGGAGGCCCGCACGGCGCAAATCATCGCCGAGGTGGTGCTCGCCGTGCGCGGCGGTCGCTCGCCCATCGTGCTGACGGAGCGCACGGAGCATCTGGAGGCGCTGGCAGCGGCGCTGCGGCCCCAGGTGGCCCACGTCGTCACGCTGCAAGGCGGCATGGGTCGCAAATCGCTCGCCGCAGCGCTGGATCAGCTCAAGGCGATCCCGCCAGATGAAAGCCGCGTCGTCGTGGCCACCGGTCGCTTCATTGGTGAGGGTTTTGACGATGCGCGGCTAGACACGCTTTTTCTGACGATGCCCGTCTCATGGCGCGGCACCATCGCCCAATACGCGGGCCGTTTGCACCGGCTGCATAGCGGCAAAACGGTGGTGCAGGTCTATGACTACGCTGATCTGGATGTGCCGATGCTCTCCCGCATGTTCGACAAGCGCTGCGCTGGCTACGAGGCGGTTGGTTATACGATTTTGCTACCCGCGAACGCCCTGCCCGGCTGGCCGCAGGAGGTGCCGCTGCCTGTCGATCCGCAGTGGAAGTCCGACTACGCCGCCAGCGTGCGCCGCCTGATCCGCGATGGCATCGACACGCCGCTGGCGCAGCTCTTTGTCCACGCCACGCGACCTCCCACCGCAGATGCCGCAGGTGCTGATCGTGCTCGCAGTGCCAGCGAGGCCTTCATTTTCCGTCGCTTCGAGACGCTGCCTGCCTTGGCGGGTCAATTCCGGCTGAATGCACGGCTGCCGATCCCTTTCGATGATCGCGGCGAGATGGAGGTCGATCTGCTTTGCGAGAAAGCAAAGTTCGTCATCGAGATCGATGGTGCGCAGCATCTGGGCGATGCCGTCGCTTATCGCCGGGATCGGCGGAAGGACCTGCTGCTGCAAACGCGGGGCTACCTCGTGCTGCGTTTCCTGGCGGATGACCTGGGAAAGGAGCTGGAGAGCGTGCTGGACACGGTGCTGCGGGCGATGGCGGGGAGGGTGAGTATTCAAGTCGTGACTTGACAAGTTACACTGAGATAATACCGTGAGGTAGACTGGTTCAGCCGCTGAGTTTTTCTTTAATATTCAAGTCGCAACTTGACAAGTGTAGGCATGACAAGTTTCATTATTGCCGTGCCACTTCCATCCATCGACGAACCATTCATGGGGCGCAGCAACGAGTGCGGTTCCTGGAGAAATCATGGGCGGATGCGGCGGGGGCGTTTCTTCCGGTTTACGGGCGGCGGAGGGTCGGGAAGAGCGAGCTGATCCGTCATTTCATCAGCCAGAAGCGCGGCATTTATTATGTGGGGAAGCAGGCTCCGGCGGATTTGCAGCTCCGCGAGTTCATGCGGGATGCGGCGGAGTGCCTGGACGAGCCGCTGCTGGCCGAGGTGCAGGTAGACGGCTGGGCGCGGGCCTTCAAGCTGATCGAAGAGCGATGGAAGGGGCCGGAGAAGCTCATCCTGGCGCTGGATGAGTTTCAGTGGATGTGCGAGGTCAGCCCTGAGTTGCCGTCGGTGATCCAGGAGGCATGGGATCGCCGGTGGAAGAAGGGTGGCATCATGCTGATCCTCTGCGGCTCGTATCTCGGCTTCATGGAGCGGGAGGTGCTGGGGAAAAAGAGTCCGCTTTTTGGCCGGCGCACCGGGCAGATCCTGCTGCGGCCCTTTGACCACAAGGAAGCTGCGTTGTTTCATCCCGGCTACTCACGGCTGGAACAGACGCGGACGTATTTCGTGTGTGGTGGGTTGCCGTTTTACCTGAAATGCTTCTCCCAGGGACGGTCGGTGGAGCAAAACATTGCTGACGCCTTTCTCACGGAGACGGGGCTGCTGCGGCGCGAGGCGGATTTTTTGCTGCGTGAGGAACTGCGCGAGCTGGTGAACTATCACAGCATCCTCATGGCGCTGGCGGAGGGTCAAAACACGAACAGCGGCATCTCCACCGCCAGCGGCATCGGTGACCGGGCGCTGCATTTCTACCTCACCACGCTCATCGACCTCGGTTATGTGCGCAAAAAGCATCCGCTCACCGGCGGTGCCGCGCAGGTGCGGCAGGGGCGCTATGTGCTGGATGATCCGCTGCTGCGTTTCTGGTTCCGCTTTGTCTTCCCGCAGACCAGCCTCATCGCCCGCCTCGGTCCATCGGCGGCGATGGAGCGGCTCATCAAGCCGGGCCTGGATGCCTACTTCGGCATTTGCTTTGAGGCTCTCTGCCGCGAGGCCCTGCCGATGATCTATGCCCGCGAAGGCGTCACCGCCGCCTTCGAGATCGGCGAGTATTGGGACAAGGAATCGCAAATCGATGTCGTCGGCCTGCGCAAAGACGGCTGGACCGACCTCGGCGAGTGCAAATGGACCGCCGCACGCTCTCCAGCCCCGCTGCGGGAGGAACTGGAGGCCCGCGTTCCCCATTACCCCAACTCACGCCGGGCGACGATCCACACACGCTACTTCACCCGCACCAAGATCACGCACAGCACTCCGCCGCCTGCGACGGAGCACTGGCATGATCTGGAGGATATTTACGCGGTGTAGTGATGCTACTTCCGCCCAAACGTCTCACTCAGCACCAGCTCAGTCACAAAAGTCTTCAAGCCACCACCTTGCTTCAGCGATTTGCCGACGATGTCATTCACCGCCTGACCATCCGCATAAGTGGGGGCGGCACCGGTGGCGTAGGTGAGGAGTTTTTCAGCTAGGCAGCGTTGCACATCGGCGGGTTTGGCGAGGAGGAGTTGTTTGAAGTCTTTGATGTCTTTGAAGGGGCGGCCGTCGGCGAGTTGGCCGGTGGGATCGACGGGGAGGGAGACTTTGTATTGCCAGACGCCGCGGTTTTCGACTTTGGCATTCGGGCGCTCGCCTTTCTCCTTGCTGCGGTAGCGATCACGCCAGCCGCCGATGACATCGAAGCTCTCCAAGGCGAAACCGGGCGGGTCGATCTTGGCGTGGCAGCCTGCGCAGTTTTCTGAGGTGCTGTGTTTGGCTAGGATCTCGCGAATGGTGCTCGCGCCGCGGGTGTCGGGCTCCACACCGGGAATGCCGGGCGGTGGAGGTGGCGGTGGCTGGCCAAGCAGACGCTTCATCACCCAGCCACCGCGCAGCACGGGCGAGCTGACTGTGCCGTTGGCGGTGACTTTGAGAATGCTGGCCTGGGTGAGCAGGCCACCGCGCACGCTGTCGGCGGGGAGCGACACGCGGACGAAGTCTTCGCCCTTCGCCATATCGGTGCCGAGGCCGTAGTGCTGCGCGATGCGGTGGTTGAGCATCAAAAAGTCACTGCGGATGAAATTCGTCACTGGCAGGTCTTGATGAAGCATTTCAGCGAAAAAGGCTTCCGTTTCGCCGACCATGGCCAGCTTCAGCATTTCATCGAATTCGGGGTAAAGCGTCGTGTCGGGCGAGGTGGCGTCGATGCTGCGTAGATCAAGCCATTGACCAGCGAAGTTCTTCACGAAGGCACTGCTGCGCTTGTCCGCGAGGAGGCGTTTCACCTGCGCTTTGAGCGTTTCGGGCTCGTGGAGCTTTTTGGCAGCGGCGAGGCGCATGAGTTCGTCATCCGGCAGCGTGCTCCAGAGGAAATAAGAGAGCCGTGAGGCCAGAGCGTAGTCGCTGAGACGTGGGCCAGGGAGTTCATCGAAGAGCAAAAACTGCGGCGAGGTTAGCACGCCGCGCAGACCGAGCTTCGATGCGTCGAGGAAGCTCGCACCGCCTGCGAGGGCATCGTGAGCCAGTTTGACGAAGCGATCTGATTCACCGGACTCCAGTGGGCGACGGAAGGCCTTTGCGGCGAAGGATTCGATGCAGGTCTTCAGCGATGCGGCGGGGTCAGCAGGCTGCAATTCATAGCCGATGGCCTTCTCTGCATCATGGCGGTTGTTGATCTTCTTTTCATCGAGCTTCACCACGGGCACATCGGGTAGCAGGCTCTTGAGTGAAGGCGGTGGCCAGTCCTGCATCTCCAGCGGCCCTTCGATCTCGATCCACTGCACGGCGAGGCCTCGGCCTTTGAATTCCTTGGTCGTATCGCTGTCGTTGAGGCGCTTGCCTTCGGCGTCGTAACCGACACTGAAGGGCATCACTAGCAGGTGCTCGCTACGATTGATGCGAGTCACGACCTCTGCCACACGCGGCTTGCCCTCTGGCATGTCCCAGTGGCCGAGCAGGCGCTTGCCGATGCTGTAATCATTCGCGTAGATGCGTGCGGTGACGGGTTCACCCGCACTTTGATAACCATAGGCGGAAAGGCGAATGCGGTAGGTGCCGCTGCGACGCATCTTGAACTTGCTGAGGCCCAGCATGTAGTCGGCATCGGTGAACATGACGAGCGCATCCGGCAGATCGCGGAAGGCGACACGCTTGCGCTCATACTTTTTTTTCGGGTCCGCAGGAGGGTCATCGGGCAGTGCGAGGTTTTCGATGATCCACTTTTCATCCTTGTAGGTGAAGCGTTCTTTTTTCTGCTCGATCGACATGCGTAGGTCCACAGCGGCATCGAGGGCGGCGTCGGCGGCTTCCAGGTATTTTTCGATCTGGAGCTGTGAGAAGCGCAGACCCTCCGCCACGGTATCAAAGCCATGCATCGGCGTATCCTCTGGCAACAGGCCCGCGAGCGGCGTGTCGATGTGCAGCAGGTCACGCACGGTGTTTTCATACTCGATGCGATTGAGCCGCCGCACCAGCGTGCGGCCTTGCGCGGTCTGCGCCGAGCTGCTCGTCTCACGCAACTGCCCATCGAGCGAGTCTAGGAACGCCTCCGCGAGCTTTGCATCAGGCCGCGCTTTCTTTTTCGGCGGCATCTCACCATCGGCGACGCTGTCGTGGACCTTGACCCACTTTTCAAAAAGCTGAGGGTCTTTGAGGTCAAAGGCGAGCGCCGTGAGATCGAGCCCGCCTTTCTTCACCTCTGCATCATGGCATTCTGTGCAGTGTTGATCGAAAAACGTGGTGATGGCCTTCGGCGCGGCGGCGAAGGCAGGAACGGAGAGGGCGAAAAAGAGAGCGGGGACTCGCATGAGAATAGCGATGATTTACAGACTACTCAGCAATCCACAACCACCGCATGGCATCAACGGCGATACGGCCATCGGTATTGGCATTGCGGAGTTCAGCGAAGCCAGCACTGCCTGCCTTGAACTCATACTCGCCGACGGGCACCCAGAGGAAGGGAGTCTTCTCGGAGCGTTGATCCACGGAGAGCTTGGCGGTGCCGCTGGCGTGTTTGATGAGCACAGGGGTGTTGGTGGCTTGGGTTTTGGAAGGGCGAAAGCCAAGGCAGACCTGGTAGCGACCACTGCGCTTCAGGGTGGGCTGAAAGTGCGCACGGGCAGCGGCGACCTTGCCCCGCACCACCATGTCGCGGTGCGTGCCGGGGCCGTGGAAGATGTCGGAATAGCGCAAGGGTAAGCCAGCGAGGTAGTCCGGCACGGTGCCGTTCCAGCGACCGGCGAGTTCGGCTTCAAAGGCATCCAGCGTGACATCGAGCGGCTCGGCGATGCCGACGGGCACCTCGGCGGTGAGTAGGCGTCGGCGTCCAGCGTCATCGGTGACGAGCAGGCTGACGTGATGCACCTTTTCCACCGTGTAGGCATGAACCACACGTTCGCCTGTGGCGCTGATGGTGCCGTTGCCGATGAAGTCCCACTGCATAGCCTTCAGCGGCTTCTGCGAGATGGCTTTGAAGATCACCTTCTCACCGGGACGCGGGCGCTGTGGGGTAAAGGTGAGCTTCACCTGCGGCTGATAGCCTGCATCGAGCACTGCGCCATCCTTGAGCAGCAGCTCGCGCAGCTTCTTTGTGTCCACTTTTTGCACCGGCAGTTTTTCATTCAGTGCGATGCCTGCGGCCACTCCGGCGGCCTGACCGAGCATCATATAGACGGGCTCCATGCGCAGTGAGCAGTAGGCGATGTGCGTGGCGCTGACGCACACGGGCACGAGCAGATTTTCCACCTCCGGCGGCACGAGGCAGCGATACGGTATGTCGTAATTATTCACTGCAGTGTGCCGCGTGTGTTCGGGGACAAGTTTGCCATTCTCACGGAGATACTGCACCACATGGCAATCAATGCCGTAGCTGCCGGTGGCGATGCCATCGGCCTTCCAGCGATCCTGCGTGAGATCATTCTCCCGCAAAACATAAGCACCGACCATGCGGCGGCCCTCGCGCACGTAGAGCTGAAAAGGCCAGTGGCCATTGTCAGTGAATTCATCTTTCGGCAGGCCCCAGGTGCGTGCTTCATCGCGAAAGGCCTGTGGCAGCTCGGGATCGTTCTGGAAGTAGTAGAGACGCGACAGGAAGCCATCACGAATCTTGGCCGCGATGCGTTCACGCGTGGCCCAATCACCATCGGCATAGCCTTGGCTATTGCCCGCGCTGTCGCCCCAGTTCGCGTCGTATTTGTAGCCGGGGTGCCATTTGTCGATTGTGGTGAAAAAATCACCGAAGCCCTTCGCTCGACCTTCTTTGATGCGCTTGCCATCGGTGGCGATGAAGGGCGTGGGATCATAGTGATCGGGCTTGGGGAAGAGCACGCGGTTGGCGGTGTTGGAGGTGACGCTGACGCGGTAGTTGTAGGGCGGCGTGCGGTGGTCGCCCATGCCGCGCTGCTCCAGCGGCCCCATGCTCACTCCGGCCAGCATTTCGCCATACTCGCTGCGACTCTCACGTCCGATGCGATACGGCACCTTGGCCCCAGCCATCAGATCGCCCTCGTAACTCGCGTCGATGAACAGATCGCCGGTGAAGGTCTTGGTCGTGCCTTTGACCAGATCATCAGTCACCAGCGCCGTGACACGGTTTCCTGCCTTGGAGCGGTCAGCGTCGATGTGAGTGGCCTGGTAGCGATGTTTTTTCCAAATCGTGATCTTCGGCTGCTCGGCGAGCATTTGCTCAAAGATGAGTTCGGCGACATGGGGCTCAAAGGTGGCTCCGCCGCGTGCGGCCTTGAGTTCCTTCGAGTCGGCACCGTATTTCTCCGTGTAGTAGCGCACGATGCGCTTGAAGAAATCATCTGCCAAACCGCCGACCGTGGGCCGATCCCCCATGTCCGTCGCGACGAGCCCACCGCTGACCATGCCGCCGACATGCGCATTCATTTCGACCAATGAAACCTCATGCCCCTGACGTGCAGCCGCGATGGCTGCCATGATGCCCGCCGGGGTGCCGCCGTAGATGACGACGTGGCCTGCGTGCAGTGAGGTCGTGAGGAAGAGGAAGGTGAGGAGGTGTTTCATAAGCGGGTGTTATCGCACTTGGAGCACGCCCCATAGGCTCGGCGAGAGCATGATCTCACCGGGGATGTCATCGACGAGGCCGGTGCTTTGATTGGACCAGTAGGAGCGCAGATTGGTGTCGGTGCCTGCGGCATCGCCAAAGGTGATGCCGAAGTCAGCGCGGAGCTTCTGGCCGGGATTCAGCGTCAAACCGAGATCACTGAGGGCGACACTCGCGGTGACGGTGTAGCCATTCGTATCGGTCTTGACCTTGATGATGGCCTCGGGGAGCTGGCGCACGTCATCCACCTTCGCCCCACGCCAGGGGCTGGTGAATTCGATGGGATTTTTACCGCCAGGTTTGCGATGCTCATACAGCACAGCGAGTGGCTTGCCTTCATGCGAGGCGATGAGGAGACGCTTGTCACCGATCACCGGTTCGCGGCGCTTCGGATCGGCTTGAGCGTCGCAGGCGAACTGGAAGTCCACCGTATCCCCAGTGGCGAAGAGCTTGGTCCAGTCACGACCCTGATTGATCCATGGGGAGGCATCCTGCACGCGCCAGGTGAGGTGCAGATGGGTGGCATCGGTAGCGAGGTCGAGCTGGGCTTTGAATTTGCCGCTCTTGTCCCAGGCGATGCTGCCGGGGAGGGTCGCTTCCTTGGATTGTTGCTTGGCAGCGACGTGGCGGATGCTCTGGCGTTCGGCAGTGGCGATTTGTGCCTTCGTCACGGTGAGTTGGCCTTTGATGCGCTTCACTTGATCGAGGCCCATGACCTCATAGATGCGGTAGGGACCGTGGCCGATTTGGACGTAGTATTTGCCGCTCTGTGCATCACGACCGAAGCTGCCACCGAAGATCTCACCGCCGAGCCGGTATTCGTTTTTCAGATAGCTCACACGCACATCGACAAAGGCCTCATCGAGATAGATGCCATCGCTACTGAGCAGGAAGCAGCGCCCGTGATTGCCATTCACAAAACAGACATCCGCGCTGTCATCGAGCGGCGCGATGCCGAGGAAGGCCATCACTCCCTGCATGACACCGGGCTCGGGCAGCGGCGCATCATGACTGCCATGCACATCGCTCCACTGATTCGCGATGCTCCACAGGTGGCGTCCATCGCTGGCATACGCATTCATCTCGGGATCGGAGTTGAAGAGGAAGCGGCCAAAGCGGTCTCGCACCGTGGCCACACCGCTGCGCTTGTTCCCCGGCGTGAGGCTCACTGGCACGGCCTGCGCGATGGCGCCATCGAGCGTGGGATAATCTGGCACGCCGTTGGCAAGGAAGCCCAGGGGCTTGATTGCGGCGACTTTGACCTGTATTTTGTCCGATACGGGCATGTAAAATGTGAGCGAACTCTGCATGTGCCCCCACGGGCCGCCTGCGTAGTCGATCTGATCGCCGCAGAAGTCGAACTCGGCCTGCTGCGCTTCGCCATCGCCATTGCGGTCCACCCAGAGCACGCCCATGCCGCGCTGTGACCAGGGCTTGCCCTCGCCTTTTTTGCCTGGTTTCTCGCCGGAGCGTTTTTCTGGCCACTTCGCATAAAAGGCGTCGATGTAGGCCTGGGGTGGCTGCCAGTTGAAGGCGTAGCCAAAGTGATGCGTGCCCGCAGTGGCCGCGATGTCGCGCAGGGTGCCATCCGGCAGCACTTCGCTGATGAGGGCCAGCTTGCCACGCGCGGCGACAAAGGTGCGACCTGCTTCACGGAAGAAGGAGTAGCTATGCGGCTCGAAGTGCCCCAGGTGGCCCTCATCGACACTCAGGACATGCGTGGGCCGAGCGGTCTTCTTTTCCAGATCGACATCCCAGAAGCAGCCGAGGCCGATCCAGCGGCGCGGGTTCTCAGGATCAAAACCACTGCCATCACCGCCGTAGTGAGGCATACCGAACTTCTCCACCACGACCTCGTTCTTCGTGGTGTCCCAGGCGAGGACGCGCTTCGGGTTCCAACGCCTCTCCGTGACCCATAGCTTGCCATCAGGGCCGACGGCGAGCCCCGCTGGATTCACCATGCGCTGCGGATCGTAGGGGCCGCGATATGGCCCGCCGGGCTTGCCTGTGATGGCATATTCGATGCCTGTGGATGAAAAGCGGCGCACCTGATGTGTGCTCGCATCGCTGATGAGGATGTCGCCATTCGGTGCGATGGTGAGACCGCTGATGCGGGTGTTTTCGACGATCAGTTTTTGATCCTGCACTCGCAGCACTCCGCGATCCGTCGCGGCGAATAGTTCTTTGCCCGCTGCGAGGTGGTTCACGTTCTCCAGCGCGATCTTATCGAGTTGCTCGCCAGTCTTCGCATCGATCACGAGCACGGCTTTCTTATCGCGGCAGCTCACGTAGAGCTTCCCATCGAGCACGGCTAGCCCACCGAGATTGAATTGCTTCAGATCAGACTGCCCGTTCACCTCCATCGTATCCACCGGCAGGCCGCGCACCTTGCCGGGCCACTCGACGAGCTTGCCACTGGCAATGTCGAAACGGCAGATGGTCACCGTCCACGTCGCCTTCCAATCAGGCTTCGCAAAATCGGGCCTACCACCCCAGGCAAAGCCATCCTGTGCGACATACAGGTGTTCCTCATCCGCTGCGATGGCATCGTGCTGGATGCCGTAGCCCTGCTGGTGCTCATAGCCCTGCACGAGCTTGCCTGCGCCATTCAGCGCCACCAGTGCCCAGCCACCTTCTGTGACAGGTGCCGCGAAGAACACGAGCTTCGAGTTGGCCGCTGCCGCGTGCAGGGTGCTGTGATTTGGTCCCCATGACTCGGTGGTCGCTTCATCGCCATTGGCAAAGTTCATCACATAGCGCGGACGGATGCCTTCATGCGTGATGCCGCGCCAGGTGTAGCTCCCCGGTGCCGCGAGCTTGCCGGTCTCATCCAGCCCATCCCAGAGGAGTGAATGTTTGCCTGCGGTGAAGGCACGGCCTGAGACGAGATTCCGCACACGCTCGCCCTTGTCGTTTTCGATCACGATGCTCGCCTTGCCCTCACGGGGTTGAGTGAACTCGATGCGTATCTCTTGCTCTCTCGCGGTGATGGCTTCGCGATAGGATTCGAGATCAAACTCGGCCCAAGTCGCTGGATCATCATTGAAAGGCGCATGAATCGGCTGGTGATCTGTGAAGCCAAAACGCTCGCGCTGGCCCTCATGCACCACTGCGATGGCGATGCGAATTTTTGATCCATCTCCCTTCGGTAGCGTGACGCTCGCTTTCGCCGCGCGGATCACTTGGGAGCCATTCGAGACACCGAGCTGCACCTGCTTCGCTGGAGTCGTGATTTCGACCATTTGGGCTGTCAGATTGACTTCGAGGGGGATACCACCTGCACGGCCAGTGATGAGGATCGGAGCCACAGGCGATGCGGTTAGCTCTAGCTTCACCAGTCGCTGCTTCCCCACCTCATGCACGATCACACGATCACCTGCGATGGCGATGTGCGCAGGCGATTCGAGGCCGGTGTAGCTCAAAGGTTTGTCCTTGAGCGAGTCATAGACATGCACCGCACCGTGAGCGGGATCACTGACGGCGAGACGCTGGCCATCGCTATGAATGAAGACCGCGCCGCCGTGGGCGGTGAGTCGGTTTACTTCCTTCCATCCGCGCTCATAGACGACGATGGCATCCGTGTCTGCGGCGAGCAGTTTGTCCTCGAAAAACGCGAGACTGGTGCAGTGCTTCAGATCTGGCAGTGCGGTGGGGACGGGCTTGGAGGCGAGTTGGCCCTCGGGCGTGATGGGCAGCTCGAAGGCCGTGCCATTCGGCGTGGTCACGATCATGCGCTTGTCGAAAGCGGCGGCTCCGCTTACCTCTTCAGGAGCGGTGAAATCCTTGATGCCTGGCGTTTCGAGGTGCGAGAGGCCATCCGCATCGATCACAGGTCCATGCGCGAGCTGGAGGTAGTTGTAGTGCTTTTTAAAGATGCACAGCGTCTTGCCACCGAGCATCACGGGCTGCGCACAGAGCGCGGCCTCCAGATCGCCCTGCGTGTGCGGCGTGTGTGGCGCGTCCTGCCAGCGCCAGCTTCCACGAGTGGTCCAGATGTTTCCCTCGGCATCCAGCGCCAGTCCTTTTAATCCGATGAAACCACCCAGGCGGCGCACGACATCGAAGCGATTCTCCGCGTCGTTCCATTGCAGGAACTGCACCACTCCGCCCATGCCCGAGATGGCATAGAGCCCGTCTCGCACACGCACCAGGCCACGACCCGACACGATGTCGTTGCTCATGGGCATGTAGCCGATGAAGGAGCCCGAGGCTCCACCGAGAACCACGCCCGGATCAGGCTCAAAGGCCTCATTGAAACGATTGATCGTGCCGTGCCATGAGTGTGAATACCAATAGCGACCGATCTTCTGGGGGCGCTCGCCCTGGAAGCCTTTCGGGAAGCCCTCTTTGAGCGTGCTGTCTTGCCAGGCGAAGACTTTGCTCTCGCCAAAACCACAGACGGAGCCATCAGCATCGACATGCAGCGCGGTGATGCGAACGCCTGGCTGCATCATCGCGGTGCGCTCGCCAGTGAGCGGATCGAGTGCCGCCAGCGAATCCTTTTCCATGACGAGCACACGATCCTTGAGCGCATTCGATGCCAGCACATCAGCATCGCCTTTGAGTCGCGTGAGTGCCGTGCCGGGCGCGGCGCGGAGGGGGAGCGTGTAGAGTGCTTTTTTCAGCTTGAGCACCAGCACATCACCCACACGAGTCATCTGATCACTACCGCGCTCATCGCCCTCTGGGATGTCAAAACTAGCGAGCAACCGGCCATCCAGCGCATAACGATTCAGTCGCGTGGAGCCACCGCGCTCCCAGAGTGTGCCCTCATCATCGAGAACGGGACCGATGCCGGAGAACAACTTGCCTGCAAAGACTGCCTGGGAGTCATCCGAGTTGCCCAGTGTGCCTGCGAAACGAAGCTCGGCAGCAGAGAGCGGGAAAACGATGGCCAGTAACGAAAGAAGGCAGAGTGAGCGTCGCATCTGCCATCCATGACGCTCCTCGATCAATCTGCAAAGCATTCGGCTCAAATTGTAATCAGGGGCGCTGAAGCGTGTCAGCGATCAGAGACACTCACTTCGCGTAATCCGCACCGCTGAGGCTTTTCAGCACCGACTGTTGCCATTCGCGGAGCTGGATTTGCAGTTTGACGGCGGTTTCGGGGTGTTGGGTGATGAGGTTGGTTTTCTCGGCGGGATCGGCGTCGAGATTGAAGAGTTCGTGGCGGGGCAGGCCTTGTTTTTGCTCGTGGATCACGAGTTTGAACTGGCCGTCAATGATGGCGCGTGGGCCGAGGTAGTCGGCGTCGATGATGGGCTGTGGGTGTTTGAAATTGGTGAAGTCCCGCGTGGCTTTGCCTCCCATCTTTTTGGCGAGAGGCGTGGTGCCTTGTTGCAGCTCTGGGTCGATGTAGGGCTCCTTTTTCATGTCATTGAGCCTCTTGGTGTCGTAGGCCCAGAAGTGCAGCGCTTGCGAACGCGTCTCCATTTTACCATCGAGCAGCGGCGTGAGGTCGATGCCATCCAGCGGGCGCTGTGGGAGTGGCTGGCCGGTGAGTGCGGCGAGGGTGGGCAGCAGATCGCTGGTGACAGCGCGGACGCGGGTGCTGCGTGGGGATTTGATCCGCGCAGGCCACTCGATGAGGCCGGGGACGAGTGTGCCGCCGTCATAGACGACGCCTTTGGCTCCACGGTGCGGTGTGGCGACGGAGGACTCGGGCGAGGTGCCGTTGTCGCCGCAGTAAAAGAGCAGCGTGTCATCCCGCAGGCCGGTTTGCTTCAAATGCGTGCGCAGGGTGCCGATGGCGCGGTCCATGGCGGTGATCTCGGCGTAGCGCTCGCGCAGCACTTCGCCCTGCGGGCGCTGCGTTTGACCACCGGTCTCGTTGGAGGTGAGTTTGACCTTCTTTGTGTATTTGGCGGGCAAATCATCATAGAGCGCCAAATCCTGCGGCAGGCCGCTGTAGGGCTCATGCGGCGAGCCGAACCAGATGATCGTGAAGAAGGGCTTTTTGTCTTTTTGCGCCGCGTCGATGAACTGGATGGCCTCGCGCACGAGGATGTCGGAGCTTTCGCCTTCAAAGACCTGCGGTGGGCCGCCGTTGCGTGAGAGGGAGGGGTTTAACCTCGAAGAAATTATCATGCGAGAGCCAGGTGTGAAAGCCCATCGCGCCAGGATTAACTGGCGAGCCGGCTTTGACCGCACCGACATGCCATTTGCCGAAATGGGCACACTGGTAGCCCGCTTTGCTCATCAGATGAGCGACGCTGATTTCCTCCGGGCGAAGCGACCAGCCCGGCGCAAAGGTTCCCATGCGGTTCGGGTGCCTGCCGGTGAGAAAGCTGGCCCGAGTGGGCGAGCAGCTCGGGTGCGCGGCGTGAAAGGCGTCCATGCGCAGGCCGGTGGCGGCGATGTCATCGAGCACCGGTGTCTTTACATGCGGATGGCCGTGGTATCCGGTCTCCTCCCAGCCGTGATCATCACCCATCATGAGGATGACATTCGGCGCGGCATGGAGCGATGAACTAGCGAACGCGAGGGTGAGAAGGAGAGCGAGGCGTTTCATGAGACTGAGAGGGCGGAGGTGTCATTGCTGGGGACTGCTGACGGCTCGGTGGGCGGCTTGCTGGAGAAATTTTGCATAAGCGGCGTCGAGTCCTTTTGGCAGAAAGCTGTTCCCGATGGCGCTTTTGCCAAAGAAGACCTCATACCACACGCAGGCTCCGAGATACTCGCCTGCGACATTGGCGTGGTGTCCGTCCATGCCGAGTTTGTTGTTTTTCCAGCTCCAGCCGACATGCAGTGAGTGTGATTGATCGGGCAGCACGCCGGGTTTGGCTTTTTTCGAGTCAAAGGGAGCGGCACGATAGCCCCACTGCGCATCTGTATCAGCGAGATGAAAGGCATCGCCCACAGGGATGAGGCCCGCGCCGAGCTCTTGGGCGATGGTGGCGTAGGCACTTTTCAGCCCGCGATACATAGCATCCTGCGTGGTGGGGTTTCCCTTGATGGGTTGATTGGTGGTGAACCACGGATCATCCACGCGATAGGCCCAGGTCTGATGCAGCATGAGTTTGGCCTTGGGGGCGTGCTGGCGAATGTAGTCGGCGAGTTGCTTGGCGCTGGGGCGGTAGTTCGCGATGTCGTGGCTCTGACGGCTGGCCTGCTGGATGGTGACGTAGTCCCAGGCATCACTTTGCAGCCACTCTTTGAGCCCACGGCCCATGGTGTAGAGCCCGGCTTTGGCCTTGGGGTCCTTTTGATGCTCCAGCACCTTTTTCCAATGCACGGCAAAGCTAGAGCCACCGATGTTTGCCGTGCCGAGGATCAAGGTGTCGCCATTTGCCTTGGCGATGTCGGCGAGATAGTGCGTGGCATTTTGTGAGAAGCTATTGCCCACGGTGAAGAGTCGCACCGTCTCAGCATAGGCGGCGGTGGTGAGCGTGAGGAGAAGGAGGATGGCGTATTTCATCATGGAGTGGCTGTACAACTCCGCAAAAGCCATCACCTTCTCTGCTCTTTATGCTTCGCAAAAATCGCGAGACAGCGGTCGCGCTCAGTGTGGTGATCGACCATGGGCAGCGGGTAGCCAGGGGCGAGAGGCAGACCAGGCTTCGGCGGCTCATGGAGCAGCGCAGCAGGCACCGAGCGGAGCTGGGGGAGCCATTTTTTGATGTACTCGCCCTGCGGATCAAAGCGGGCGCTTTGCAGCCATGGATTCTGGATGCGGAAATACGGTGCGGCATCGGCGCCCGTGCCCGCAGACCACTGCCAGCCGCCATTGTTGCTGGCGTTTTCACCATCGACGAGCTGCTGCATGAAAAATGCCTCTCCCATGCGCCAATCGCAGTGCAGATCCTTGGTGAGAAACATCGCGGTGATCATGCGCAGGCGATTGTGCATGAGCCCGGTGCTCAGGAGCTGGCGCATGCCCGCATCGACAATGGGAAAGCCCGTGGTGCCAGTGGCCCAGAGCTGAAAAGCCCCCTCCGTGCCCGGCCACAGCAGTCCGCGCCAGTCGGGGGAGAATTCCTGCTCGAAGACCTCTGGATAATGCCACAAAATGGCGAAGTAGAACTCACGCCAGGCGAGTTCCTTGATGTAGGTGCTGCCAGTCTCCACAGCGGCGCAGCGTGCATACAGCTCGCGGATGCCGATCAGGCCGTGGCGTAGATCCTGGCTGAGCAGCGAGGTGGTCTGGCCAGCGGGAGTGTTGCGCAGGGCGGTGTAGTTTTTCAGCAGACCACTGTCGATGAAGCGCCGTAGGCGATCCCGCGCCGCACGCTCGCCCGCAGGCAAAATCTGCGCCGTCGGCGCTGCGAGCTGCCAATGCGCCAGCGTCGGCACAGGCAGGCTGGAGATGCCCTCTGCGGCGGGTGGCCCGAGGTGGCTCACACGCGGCCACGGGGCAGTTTTGGGCAGGCCTAGCCAGTTTTTCGAGTAAGGCGTATAGACTCGGTAGGGCTGCCCAGAGCCGGTGAGCACGCTCTCCGGCGCATGCAGCACACTGTCGTCAAAAACTCGGCACTCGATGCCGAGGCGTGAGCACATGGCGGCGACTTTTTTCTCCATCTGGCGACCAAAGGGATCGTAGTCGCGGTTGAGGTAGATGGCACGGGCCTGCGTCTCCCGCACGAGCCTCTCCAGCTCGGCATCCGCAGCACCACTGCGCAGGATCAGTCTGCTGCCGAGAGCTTCGAGATTCCTCGCTAGCGACTCCAGGCTACCGCAGAGGAAGGACTGGCGGTTTGGCCCCGTCCAGCCGTGGTCTTTTTTCCAATCACTCAGGACATAGACGGGCAGCACCTGCGACGCAGCCTGGGAGGCGTGGTGGAGGGCGGTATTGTCCGTCAAGCGCAGATCGCGGCGGAACCAATGCAGAACAGGGGGAGTCATGGATGGGGGGGATTCATGAATCAGGATTGGCGAATCAGGAATCAAAATGATGGACGATCCTGCCTTTGCGGGAGGCTAATCTTGTTTTTCTCCGCCCATCTGCTGCCATGGGGAGATATCGAAAGCGGAATGCTGAACAAAGGTGGTCACGATCACCGTTTTTTTGGCACCCCAAAAAACTCTACTGCATGCCCCAATCACCCGATTCTGACGCCCCGAAGTCTTTTGTCATCCCCTGGCTCATCACGATGCTGCTGCTCATTAGCTTTGTGCTGGGGCTCGTGTGTTTCCCGCCGATGTATGAAACGCCGAAGTTCGAGACCGCCGAGTGGGTGCTTTTCATCGGGCGGTTTCATCCCATCATGCTGCATCTGCCCATCGGGGCGCTGATTTTCCTGGCCTTTCTAGAGCTCATCTGCATGACCCGCCGGGGTGAGGCCAAACACGGCGACACCGCGCTGCTGGCACTCATCGTCGGATCAGCCGGTGCAGTGATCGCGGTGCTCGCAGGCATCATGCTCTCACGCGAGGGCGGCTATGTGGGCGGAAATTTCTCCCTCCATCAGACCATGGGCATCCTGGGCACCGCCGGAGTGCTACTGGCCCTGGTGGTCCGCCTCATGGCCATGAGCCAACACAATGGCGAACTCCTCCATGCCTACCGTGCCCTATTTTTCCTCAGTTTCGGCATCATGAGCCTCGGAGCCCACTTCGGCGGCAATATCAGCCACGGAAGCAAATTCCTCACTGAGTTCGCCCCAGAGCCTCTGAAGAGCCAGATGATCTCCATGGAGAAATGGATGCTCAGCTTCGTCGAAAAGCCCAAACCCGAAAAAATCGAGGACAAGCCTTCTGAGGCCCCCACTCCGACTCCAGCCCCCGCTCCGACTCCTACTCCGTCTCCGTCTCCGACTCCCGCTCCTACTCCGACTCCCGCTCCGACTCCCGCTCCGACTCCCGCTCCGACTCCCACCCCAGCGCCCCCAGCATCCGCCGAAAAACTGGTCTTCCAGCACGTCATCCAGCCGATTTTTGCCGCCAAGTGCAACAAATGCCACGGCGAGGAAAAACAGAAAGGCGACCTCCGGCTCGACACCTTTGAATTCACCATGGCTGGTGGTGAAAATAGCGCCGAAAACAAATCCAACATCATCCCCGGCAAACCCGATGACAGCCTGACCATCCAGTCCGTCGTCTCTGCCGAGGATGCCGACGGCCACATGCCGCCAGAGGGCAAAGAACAGCTCACTGCTGACGAAATCGCCATTCTAAAATGGTGGGTCGCTCAAGGAGCCAGCAACTCCCAAAAACTCGATCTCAGCACCGTTCCCGCAGAGCTCAAAGCCGCCATCGAAGCCATCGTGAAAGGTTGATCGACAAATCGCTTACTTCTTTGCTCTGAAAACTACCGTCCCCTGCCCTACGCTCCACGCTTTCCCCATGAAACCCACCGCACTCATCCTCCCCCTGGCGCTCGCCCTCTCTGCGCATGCCGCCGATGACAAAAAAGCCGCCGATCCCGCCATCGAGGCCGCGATGCAGAAAGTAAACACCACGGGTGCCTCGCTCATGCCCACCGCAGCCGATGGCAAGACCTACCGCTTTACCGCACTGAATGTCGCCAAAGAGTTCGCCGACAGCGGCCTCGATGCCCTCGCCCCCATCGCCGACAAGCTCGCCTCACTCGACCTGTCCAAGTCCAAAGTCACCGACGGCGGCCTCAGCAAAGTCGCTGCGATGAAGAATCTCCAAGAGCTGCACCTCGAAAATACCGCCATCAGCGATGCAGGGCTCGATCACCTCAAAGGACTCGCCTCCCTCGAATACCTCAATCTCTACAACACCAAAGTCACCGATGCAGGCATCGCCAAACTAGCCCCCCTGAGCAAGCTCAAAGCACTCTACCTCTGGCAAAGCGGCGTCACCAAGGCCGGAGTCGCTGCTCTAAAGGCAAAACTGCCCAACACACACATCAACAATGGCTGGACCGCCGAAGATGATGCCAAGCCCGCCGCCATCGTCGCCGCCGCAGCCGCACCTGCCGCTGTCGCCAAACCAGCCACGGCACCCACAGCCACCGCCGCCGCCAAACCCGCAGCCCCAGCTACCACCGCAGCCGCTCCAGCCGCCAAACTCGATCCCGCCATTGCCGCCAAAGCCATCGTTTACCGCGATGTCATCGCCCCCATCATGCAGGCGAAGTGCGTAGGCTGCCACGGTGAGGAAAAGAAGAAGGGCAAGCTGCAGCTCCACACCTTTGCCGCCATCCTCAAAGGCGGTGGTGACGGCCCAAACACCGTGATCGCAAAAAACACCAAGGACAGCCTCATGCTCACACGCGCCGCACTCCCCACCGACGATGATGAGCACATGCCCCCAGCGATGAGCCACAGCTCACCAAAGATGAAGTCGCCATCCTCAGGTGGTGGATCGAGACCGGTGCCTCCGAATCCGCCACTGTCGCTGCCACCAAGCCCACCGCAGAAGTCGAAGGCGCACTCGCTGCCGCGCTCGCCAAAGGCCTCCCCAAAGTCGCCGCCCCAGCCAAATCCGAAAAACCCAAAGCCCAGCCCCTCTCCGAAGCTGAGAAAAAGCAAATTGCCGAAATCAGCGCCAAAATGACCGCCCTTAACGCCTCCTTGATGCCACTGGCTCAAGACACCGAGCAGCTCCGACTTGGCGTCATCAATGCAGCCGACAAATTTGGTGATAAAGAACTCGCCCTCCTCGCCCCCATCGCCCAGCACCTCGCCTGGGTAGATCTCTCCCGCAGCCAGATCACCGATGCCGCTGCCGACACCCTCGCCAAAATGGTCAATCTGGAGCGACTCCACCTCGAAAACACCAAATTCAGCGACGCAGGCCTCGCCAAGCTCGCTGCGCTGCCGAACCTCGAATACCTCAACCTCTACGGTGATAAAGTCACCGATGGCGGCATCGCCAAACTAGCCACCGCCAAAGCCCTGAAAAAACTCTTCCTCTGGCAGACCGGAGTCACCCAAAACGGTGCCAAAGCCCTCGAAGCCAAGGTCAGTGGTCTGAAAGCCAACATCGGCCTCAGTGAAGCTGAAATCGCCAAACTCACCGCACCGCCCCCTGCCCCGCCAGCCCCACCACCAGCACCTGCCAAGGCCGATGCGAAAAAAGCAGCTCCAGCGACCAAAGCAGCCCCCGCAGGCAGCGATGTGATCAAAACGGCAATGAAGCAGTACCACAAACCCGAGGATGCCCTGTGCAAAAAAGTCGCCGGAGGCACTGCGAGTGACGCCGAACTGGCCACCATGCTCAAACTCTACCAGGACATCTGCGCCGCTACGCCACCCAAAGGTGACAAAGCCGCTTGGGTAAAAAAATGCCAAGCCCTCGTCGGAGCCGTGAAGAAGATCCAAGCCAAAGATCCCTCTGGCATCCCCGCTTACAAAACCGCCGTGAATTGCAAAGCCTGCCACAGCGAGCACAAGGGCTCCTAAGCCCCCAATGCACCGCAGTCGTCATGCGTGGTGAGCAAAGAACATCTGCCATGGTCTTTGCTCATGAGTTACTGCACGCGTAGCGCTTCCACCTCTCATTTTGATCCAGCGTGAGATCGAGCTTACTGTGATGGGGAAGCATCCCCTGCACAAAAAATGATCGTCCGCTTAAGCCAACTCTTCTTGCTGCTCGCCAGCGCAGTTTCTTGCTGGCTGGCATGGGTTAGCTTGTCGGATAGCGGGGTGGCTGGATGCGGAGGAGCAGCAGGCACTGGTTGTGATCCCGTGTTGAGCAGTCATTGGGCGCGGATCGGCCCCCTACCAGTAAGTCTGCTGGGTGCGGCATGCTATGCGCTGACACTGGTGGCTAGTTTTTGTAAAACACCCCGACTCATGCGGCTGGGGGCCGCCATCATCCTACTCGCCGCAGTTTGGTTCATGGGGCTTCAGATCTTCCACCTTCAGCACCTATGCTGGTGGTGTAGTGCCTGTCATACGCTGGCTGGAATAGCCGCCTTGGGGCTGTTGGCTGGCGCATGTAGTTGGCGGCTGGAGGCAGTCGCAGCTTTGCTCGCGGTGGGTGGACTTGCTGCGTGGCAGGCTTTCCACAGAAGCTCGGATGGAGGTCGTGGCTCCCAATCATCCAGCCAAACAGGAACGCTGCCGCATTCCACAGCGGGTAAATGGATTGTCATTCAATCTGCTGAACAAATCCGCCTCTTGGAGAGCCCTCTCACGATTTCATCCCATCAGTTGCCAGAGTTGGGCCGAGCACGCTGGTTTCCGACGGACATCCTCGTGCAGCAGCCAGAACTCACAGCCGTGGCGACTCAGCCCGTGCTGGTGCTCGGTGATTGGGGCTGCGAGCACTGTCGCGTGCTGCACCAGCGACTTAGCAGCACCTTTGCGCAAGAGAGCGCTGCTCCTGCGAATGTCTCACTTCTATTCATCCCTGTTTCACTGACGGCGGATGCCCGCGAGATGCATCGACTGATGCTCACGGCTTGGTTTGCGGATCGCGCGGCTTACAGCCAGCTCGGGGATCAGATTTCTCGTGAGGAAGTGGTGGCCACGCCAGCAGCCATCTCCACCGCACTCCATAACCACTTTACGCAGGCTCGATGGGCGCAGATCGAGCCCGTGTATGCCACTGCGGTGGAAAACCTCCTCAAGCTCGGAGATGCCATCTACGCAGCCGCAGCAAAGCGTGCACCTATCGTCAGTCTGCCGATGCTGATCACGCCTCATGAGCTCACGGTCGGAGAAGTCACCGTCGAGGAGTTGCGAGCCCTCCTCCAGCGCACTCAAACTGGCCAAAAGGCTGACATCCAAGCCGTCCAACAAGAGCGCCACCCAGGAAAAGGCCGCATCGAATTTGAGCAGACCCGCGTGGAGTCGCCACCAGTCGCCGCAGGGGCTCCGGCCCGCATCACCTGGCATTTTCGCAACACCGGCACAGAGCCACTTTCCCTGCTCGCTGTGCAAACGGGCTGTGGCTGTGCTGTGGCAGAGGATTGGCAAAAAACCGTCGCCCCAGGTTCCTCCGGCTCATTCTCTGTGATCTATGATGCCAAAGGGCGTCAAATCGGCCCCAACCAATACACCGTGCTCCTCATCACCAATGCGGCCAATGGACGCCCACAGGATCAAGGCACCGAGCTACAGGCTATCGTCACCGCATTGCCTCCAGATAAGTGAGTGATCTCGGGGCACAGCCTCACTTTGGCAGCACCTTAAAGCCCTCTTTGCTGTCTTTGATGATCCAACCGGCTGCTTCGAGCTGCTGGCGCAGTGCATCGGCAGCGGCCCAGTCTTTCGACTGCTTCGCATCCCAGCGCTGCTGCGCCAGTGACTGGATTTCGGCAGGGACATCTGCCTGTGCATCCTCTGCCACTGGCGGCAGCACGATACCGAGAGCCCCCAGCATGAAATGCAGCCCACTGCGTGCCGCAGTAGCTTCTGCGTCATTCAACGCCGCTGGCTTCATTTTGTTCAGCACACCAAAAATGCCGCCCAGGGCCCCAGGGACGTTCAAATCATCCAAAAGCACCTCCCAGGCCTCTGCGAAGGGACCGGGAGCCGTGGGGGCGAGAGTCGCACCTGGGCGCTCCAGCGCCTTATCGGCCTTTGCGAGCTTCTGGAGTGCCTGCCGTGCCGAATCGAGGCTGTGGAAGGTGAAATTCAGTGGCGCACGATAATGCCCCGCGATCAGCACATAACGCACCTCCGCAGCCGAGTAGCCGCGAGCGGCCAAATCAGCCAGCGTGTGCAGATTCCCCAGGCTTTTGCTCATTTTCCCGCCATCCACCATGAGATGCGCCACATGCATCCAGTGCCGGGCAAAGTCCCCATGCGTGCTGCAGCAGCTCTGCGCGATCTCGTTCTCATGATGGGGAAAAATCAGGTCCACACCACCGCTGTGAAGATCAAAATCCTCGCCCAAATACTCCAAAATCATCGCGCTGCACTCCAGATGCCAGCCTGGGCGGCCCTCTCCCCACGGACTCGGCCAGAAATTAGCCCCATCCTCGTCCTTCCGCGCCTTCCACAGGGCGAAGTCCGTCAGCGAGTCCTTTGTGTACTCATCACTATCCGTCGCAGAAGCCGCCTCGGAAGCCCCGAGGCGTAGCTCACGGTCCTCCAGGTGACTCAGCTTGCCGTAATCTTTAAAGGAGGCGACGCGGAAGTACACACTCCCATCTGCCGCCGCATACGCATGCCCACCCGCGATCAGCCGCTCGATCATCGCCACCTGATGCGGGATGTGCGCCACCGCACTGGGCTCCACATGCGGCGGGAGAAGGTTCAGCGCCGTGCAGTCCGTGTGAAACTTCTCCGTCCAGCCACGCGTGAAGTCGATGAGGCTCAGCGCAGCCTTTTGTGAATCGCGGATCGTTTTATCATCCACATCCGTGATATTGCGCACATGCAGTGTCGGAGTCCCCGCAGCCTCCACCACGCGGCGCATCACATCCTGCGCCACAAAAGTGCGGAAATTCCCGATATGAGCCGGTCCATACACCGTCGGCCCGCAGCAGTAGAAGCGCAGCGTTTTGCCATCGAGCGGCGTCAGCGCACGATCAGCGCGAGTCAGGGTGTCATGGAGTTTCAGGGTATTGGCAGGCATGGGGGCGGGGATTTTGAATGACGAACGCGGAAAGTCGAACACCGATTGAACCGCAGCTTGCGCTTTCGGAGGGGGGGCTTAAGCTCAGGCCTCTCTAAAACGGGGGCGTACTGGTTTCGACGGGTAGCCTTAGTTCGGAGCTGCATGCCGAGGATGATTCGTTGGCCTCGTTAAAATCGCGGATCAAAAACATAAATGTGAACTCTAACGAGCTCGCTCTCGCGGCTTAAGCCCCGCGACGTCATGCAGGCGATGTCTGGTAGCCTGCCTGACGACACTACCAGGCTGGTTTGATCACCGGGCGACCGGGTGACAAACGAGATCAAACAGGACGCTGGGTGAAGAGTAGGCCGTCTCAAGTCGCCTCCCACCGAGACCAAAGATGAGACTGAGCATGGAGACGCTACGGGCAACGGTTATTCGGACAGGGGTTCAACTCCCCTCGCCTCCACTTCCTTGATTTCCAAGGATTTCAGGGGGCGGTAAGGGGGCAGGTAAGACATGGAGTAAGACAATGACGCCAACAACTTGAGGCGGGGGGGGGAGGACATGGCGGAGATGCTGGCCGCAGGCGGGGGATTCAGAGAAACAGGAAGCTCTCTTTCTCTCCGAGGCCGGGCGGGCGCTTCTTCTTTCCATTCTGGCTCCCAAGGAAAGAGGCTGGATTGAAGATGACCGCCGCGCCGGGCGGAGGCTCCCCGGCCTTCGTGGGCGATCCATCGCGGCAGGCGTCTTTCCATGCCTCCGCGCCGCGCTGGATGCCGTGCAAAGTGTTTGCTGCTTGCCGAGTGATGCGGATGTTTTGGGATGCCACGAAAGCCAAGAAGAAGTTCAAACGTGAATCCAGCGCCCGGATCATCCACGGCAGAGAAGATGATCCGCGAACGCGAGGAACTCATTCTTGAAGCGGCAAGGCTCGTTCGTCCTGACACCATCGAAATCTATGCGGACTCTGAAACGGCCAATCCCTACGATGGCCTGCTCTTACTGCATGCTCAGGACTCAGAGAGAGCTAAACGTGTATTGGATGAAATCGGGCGTTTTCTGAGGCGAGGAACACAGTCTCTTTCGTTCTGGCGCACAGCCAAGAATGCACCTGAGATCGCGAACGAGGCACAGAGGATTCTCGCGGATGTGGTGATGCAGCTTCAAGGGCAGGGCGTGGTGAAGATTGCCCAGTCTCCCGAAAAGTTCGGCGAGGCATTTGCCGCAAGATGGAAGGTTCTGCGTCGGATAACAGCCATCGCAGCGACTATGCAGTGATTCCAGCCTTTGCGCTTCACCTCTACATCAAAGCGCAGTTCAGGTTTTGTGAGATCAGATTGACTCCAGAGGATGAACTGGCTCACCTCAAGCCTTTCGAGTGGCAAATGCTGAAATGGGCGAAAGCGATCGTTTTGGAAAATGATGAACTCACAGAAGAGTCCGCCCAAGAGATTCGAGCACGTATGCTAAGCTGGCAGTTTGATTACTTCGCTCGCAACGTTCACACGTTTGAAATGATGTGGAAGGGCATCTTGTGGCCGATGGCGAAGGACATCTGGCCCAAGTATGCGCGAGAACATGAGACTTCGTAGGATGGGAAAACACAAGTTTGGCCTCCCCCGAATCGGAAACGAGCGGTGGATGAGAAGACAGATTTTGGCATCGCGAGGCATGAATCAGCGATCAAGCGAGAGGTGGAAAGAATGCTGATGCAACAACGCGCCAGCGAGGGGGACGGGCCTGCCGGTAGAATCTGGCGGAAAAATCGGGTCAGCGCACGGTGCGGATTATCTTCAATCCTTTGGTGGAAGCGTGCTCGCCAGGCATTCATCATCCAACAATCCCGGCGCCGGCGGACTCCGGGCACAGACGGGCCGCGGAATCTGCCGCAGTTCGGGCGGGCGGCCCGCGGGCACAATGAGAAGATCACGGAGGTGAAAGTTAAGGCATGCTACGCGGCGCTGTCTGCCGAGGGGCCCTTTGCCCTCATGCTTAAGATCGAGGGAAAAGAGATCGGTCTGGATACGAAGCTTTGGCCGGGTGGGGAGGATGAGGCGTGAGGACTGGCCGCTTTGCGTCTTGCGGGCCGAGCTGGGGGATGGCATCATGGAGGCATGACAAAGACCGCTCCATCACCCCGCAAAACGACCGCGCACGCTACCGTGGCGAAGAAGCGCCAAACTGCTGCGCAGAAGCTCCGCGAGCCTGCCAGCGGCGGAGCAGCGGGCACGCATCCATGCGTTCATCGACGAAGTGGGCGATTTCTGGAAGGGGCAGCCGAGCACGGGTTCGGTGGATTTCCTCATCAAGCTACGCCGGGGAGCATGAAGCCGTTCGCAGACGCCAGTTTCATCGTGTCCTTTTGTGCTGAGGATCAACACAGCACCAAGGCGAGGCAGTGGTGGAAACAGCATTCGCGCCCGATGTTCACTTCCCGATTGGCGCTGTTTGAGGCGGAAAACACGATTCGCGTGATGCGTGTCGCACGGAAGCTGACGGCAGCCGGAGAATTGCACGCTCTTGAATCTCTGAAACGGGCGCAACTGGAAGGCTTCATCGAGCTGTGGGAAGTGCCGGTGCGCAGACTTTACCCGGCCGCGAGGCGATTGAGCCAGCATCACAACAATCAAAAGGGTTTTGGAGCGATGGACATCCTTCACGTTGCCAGTGCTCTCGACATGCATTGCGATACGCTGCTGTCCTTTGATGAGCCACAAAGAGACTTGGCAAAAGCCGAGGGGTTAAAAGTAGCACCTTGAGCGCAGCGGATTCCATCCAGCCGAAAGACAGCCGTTTCGTTCAAAGCGCCCCCCAAAGACATCACAAAGATCACGCGGCGCTTTTTACCGCCACCATGCGGGCAGATCGGTCATGGTGTCTTTCAAGATCTCCCGGATAGCGCGGCGTTCCTCGATGGAGAGATGTGCTAAGGCGGGATTCGGCTGGGCATCACGCAGGCCTTCTGCCATGCGGAAATAGACGCGGTCTTTGAGCTCTTTGGGGGCATGCTTCCAGGTGTCGGTGTAGAGCATGTAGCTGCAGCGGTGCTTGAAGATGCGGGTCTTCATATCCAGATCCTTCAGCGCGAGGCCGCGCTTCGATGCGCGGCGGTCTTCCTGGAAAGCTTTGGCATAGACGCTGTCACCTTGGATGCCAGAGGAGGGAAATTTGGCCTCATCGGCAAAGAGCACGTAGCGGGCGAATTCTTGTGCCCAGGTATCGATCTCGGTCAGCTCGGTGTTTCCGAGCATGCCTTTGCGCTCATGCTTGAGCTGACGCACGGTGTAAATGCCACGCACGAGGCGGTTCTCGAAGCCGATCTGATGCTCATGGATGAGGTGAGGTAGGATGTCGCTGGTGGGCAGCAGGTGCTTCTCCAGTGCCCAGGTCTGGCCGGGGATGACGTCTTGCTTTTCGGTGCGGCCATTCCGCGTGAGGCCATAGACGTTCGCCCTGTGCCCGCTGATGTGATGCCCACCTGTGAGATGCCAGCCGCCAAAGCGGTTCTCGAGCGGGATGTGGTGCCCCTGCTCATCGCGGCGGTAGGTTTCCAGGCTCGATCCGGCTTGGGAAACGAGCAGGGACTCCGCGATCAGGCCTGGGAGGCCTTTGGTCGCGACTCCGCCGTGGCAGTTGAAGCACTTCGTGCCGCGCTCCAAGCGTGGCATGGGGCCACCGGGCTGCATGCGATCAAACACATAAAAAATGGGCCCGCGCTCAGGATCAGCCGCCGCGACCTCCAGCACGCCACCGGGCACATAGCCGACGTAGGTGTCCTCATTGAAGAAAAGGGCACGCGGATTGCGCGGATTGATGATTTCGCTATGGAGGCTGCTGGCGGAAAACAGCAGGAGCTGCGAGCTGACGGGGATTTTCAGCGCCGTGAGCAGGCTGCGCAGCATGGACTGATCATCGGTGGTATCGAGCGTGACCTCACCCTTCTCCACCCGCTGCAGGAGCTCGGCAAAACGGTCCTTCGGCTGCCAGGTAGCGTAGTTGTGTGGTTCAGCACGGAAGTCGATGACGCGGTAATCCCGATCCACCCCGCGCAGCAGCGTGGTGGCGGTCAAAAGACAGATTGCGGGCCATTTCTTCATCATGCGTCTTTGCGGAAACGTTCGCTGAGGCCGGAACCTCGCAAACGGCTCACATCGCCGCCAGAATCGCCTCGCCCATTTCCTTCGTGTTCACCTTCCGCGTGCCGGGGGCATTGCTGAAGATGTCGCCGGTGCGCAGGCCTGCATCGATGACTTTTTTCACCGCTCCCTCGATCTGGCAGGCTTCTTTTTCCAGTCCCAGAGCGAAACGCAGCAGCAGCGCGGCAGAGAGAATCTGCGCGATCGGATTGGCGATGCCCATGCCGGCGATATCTGGCGCGGTGCCGCCGCTCGGCTCGAAAAGGCCGAAATACAGGCCGTCGCCCTTCGGCTTGCCCAGGCTGGCGCTAGCCAGCATACCCAGAGAGCCCGCGATCATGGCCATTTCATCGCTGAGGATGTCGCCGAAGAGGTTTTCGGTCACGAGCACGTCAAAGCTGCGCGGAGCCTTGATGAGCTGCATGGCGGCGTTATCGACGTAAAGGTGAGCGAGAGTGACATCGGGGTATTCTTTGGCCACTTCGACCATCGTTTCACGCCACAGGACGGAGTTGGTGAGCACATTGGCCTTGTCCACGCTGGTGACGTGCTTGCGGCGGAGCTGGGCCGCTTTGAAGGCCACATGGGCGATGCGCACGATCTCGCTCTTTTTATACACCATCGTGTCGATGACCTCGATGTCGCCATCGGGCAGCGTGGTGCGGCTTTTTGGCTGACCAAAGTACATACCGCCGGTGAGTTCACGCACGCAGAGCACATCGAAGCCACCCTCCACCAGATCCGGCCGGATCGGAGAGGAGCTGGTGAGCGCTGGGTAGCAGATACCGGGGCGCAGATTGGCAAAGAGACCGAAATGCTTGCGCAGAGGCAGCAGAGCACCGCGCTCTGGCTGCTCATTGGGCGGCAGTTTTTCCCACTTAGGGCCACCCACTGAGCCAAACAGGATGGCATCCGCCGCTTCGCAGGTTTTGATCGTCTTTTCTGGCAGAGCCTTGCCCACAGCGTCAATGGCAGCACCACCGACGAGCTCATGCTGGTAGAGAAAAGAGATGCCGGAATTCGCGGCGACGTGATCGAGGACTTTGAGTGCCTCGGCCATGACTTCAGGGCCGATTCCGTCGCCGGGGAGAACTGCGAGAGTGTAAGAACGTGACATGAGAGGTATGTTGGGAAAGGGCCGGTTTATTGGATGAGGAAGCGCTCGATGGCAATGGGGAGTGGTGTTTTTGATTCTGCCTGGAGCCCTCAACTGGGTGAAAAAGGTCTTGGATCAGCACGCAAACCGGTTATCACCGCTTTTGCTTCCCCTTCCTCTCCATGCCGAACGTATCACCGTCAGAGCTCAATCCCATCGCTGCAAAGCTCGCCCAGAGCGATGATCCCGAAAAGCAGGTGCTCTCACAATACCTCGCCAAATACCTGGATGAGTGGCTGCGCATCCCAGGCACGGACAAGCGCATCGGGCTCGATCCGATCCTGGCCTTCTTTCCCGGCATCGGGGACATGCTCGTCACTGGCGCAGGCGGGGTCATCCTCCTGGATGCGCTGCGCAGTGGCATTCCCTTCAGTACCTTCCTCCACATGGCGCTGAACATGTGCGTGAATTTCCTCCTCGGCCTCATCCCCGGCATTGCGCCCTTTCTGACCGCCTTTTATAAGTCCAACTCTCGGAATCTCGCCATGCTCCAGACTTGGCAGGCAGGCCAGCATGGTGAGGTGAAAAAAAGCAC
Source organism: Verrucomicrobiaceae bacterium (assembly GCA_016713035.1). Lineage (NCBI taxonomy): Bacteria > Pseudomonadati > Verrucomicrobiota > Verrucomicrobiia > Verrucomicrobiales > Verrucomicrobiaceae > Verrucomicrobiaceae bacterium. The sequence continues at coordinate 440,090 of JADJPW010000006.1, read as the reverse complement.
ACTGCGCTTCTTCATCGGACTGGTGATTCTCATCGCATTGCTGATCTGTTTCATCATCACCATCTGGTTCCTCTACAGCTTTGTGTTCTACTCGTTCCTGAAGAGCCTGGGGATGCCTTCTTGGCTGTTTTAGCCTTGCGTAGCCATCCATTAATCTCCAGACTCCGCCCCCCTTCGCCATGTCAGCCGCCGCCAAAATCAAAGTCGCCGTCGTCGGAGCCAGTGGATACTCAGGAGCCGAGCTCCTGCGTCTGCTGCTCCGTCACCCCAATGTGCAAATTGTCGCGGTCACTTCCCGCTCGCTGGCGGGGAAACCACTCTCCAAAGAGTTTCCGCGATTCCGTGGCGTGGGCGTCGCGGACACGCTCACCTTTACGGCACCGGATGCAGCCGCTTTGAAGGCCGCAGGTGCAGAGATCGCCTTTTGGGCGCTGCCACATGGTGTGTCTGTGGAGTATGCGCAGCCGCTGCTGGCCCTGGGCATCAAAGTGATCGACCTGAGCGCGGATTTCCGCCTGCGCAGTGCCGCCGTGTATGAGGAGTTTTACGGCCACGCACATCCAGCGCCCGAATTGCTCGCGGAGGCCGTCTATGCGCTGCCTGAGCTCCGTGAGGAGCAAATCAAGGCCTCCCGCCTCATCGCCTGCCCAGGCTGCTACCCCACGAGCATCCTACTGCCGCTCATCCCGCTGCTGAAGGCCAATCTCCTCGCCGAGTCGCCCCTCAGCATCGCCAGCATGAGTGGTGCTAGCGGCGCTGGCCGCAAAGAGAGCATCCCCCTGCTCTACTGTGAGGTGCAAAACAGCGTGCGCAGTTACAGCGTGCCTTTGCACCGCCACCTGAGCGAAATCGGCCAAGAACTCGCCCTCGCCGCAGGCCGGGAGGTGAAGCTCACCTTTGTCCCGCATCTCATGCCCACGCACTCTGGCATCTGCACCACGATCTTTGCGCAGTTGCAGCCCGGTGTGACCGTCGAGCAAGTCGGTGCGGCTTTACAAAAGGCCTACGCAGACCAGCCCTTTGTGCGCTTGCTCGGTCAAAACCAGTCGCCTGATACCAAGAACGTCAATGGTACCAATTTCGTCGATATCGGCTGGTCCTATGACGCCCGCGCTGGGCAGCTCATCCTCATGAGCACGGAGGACAACATCGGCAAAGGGGCCTCTGGCCAAGCCGTGCAGAACATGAATCTCATCTGCGGATTTGCACCCACCACCGGGCTCCTCAACATCTGACCTTCTCGCCCTCCCATGCCACTCTCCAAAGAAATCGATCCCTGCGACAAACGCGTTCCCTTCAAAGTCATCGAAGGTGGTGTCACTGCGGCCAAAGGCTTCCGCGCCAGCGCGGTGAACTGCGGCATCAAGAACCCAGAGGCCACACGCCTCGATCTCGCACTCATCGTCTCCGACACACCCACCGTCACCGACGCAGTCTTCACCACCAATAAAGTCCGCGCTGCCTGTGTCCGTGTCAGCCAGCAGCACATCAAAGACAGCGATACCCGCGCCATCATCGCCAACAGCGGCAACGCCAACGCCTGCACCGGCGTGCAGGGCATCCAGGACGCCAAAGCGATGACCAAGCACACCGCCGAGCAACTCGGCGTCAAGATGCGCCAAGTCCTCGTCTGCTCCACCGGCATCATCGGCATGAACATGCCCATCCAGCGCCTGCTACCGAAAATCCCCGACGCCGTCGCCAAGCTGAACGAAAACGGCAGCGATGACGCCATGCGTGCCATCATGACCAGCGACACGCGGCCGAAGAGCTTCTCCATCGAGGTGCCGTGTGGGAAACATAAATTCCGCATCGGCGGCATCGCTAAAGGTGCGGGCATGATCTGCCCGAACATGGCCACCATGCTCTGCTTCATCACCACCGATGCCCTGATCGGCAAAGATGAGCTGAAGCGCAGCATGCGCTACGCCGTAGAAAAGAGCTTCAATTGCATCACCATCGACGGCGACACCTCCACCAACGACACCGTCATCGTCATGACCAACGGTGCCTCTGGCATGCCCGTGATCAAAAAGAACACGCCTGAGGCCGAGCTCTTCCGCTGCGCTTTGCACAAAGTGATGCTCGAACTCGCCAAGATGATCGTCTGCGACGGCGAACGCGTCACCAAATTCGTCGAAGTCCGTGTCCGCAATGCCCGCACCCTCGCCGACGCCCGCAAAGCCGCCGAAGCCGTGGCCAAGTCCCTGCTCGTGAAGTGCTCCTTCCACGGCTGCGACCCGAACTGGGGCCGCATCATCCACGCTGTCGGTTACAGCGGAGCCCGCATCCGCGAAGAACTCATCGACATCTACTTCGGTGGCCTCCAGGCCTGCCAGGGCGGCCTCGCCACGAAAACTCCCGTCGCCGAGATGGAGAAAGTCGTCCGCGAAGACAAATTCACCGTCACCATCGACCTGAACAGCGGCACCAGCGGCTACACCGTCTATACCAGTGACCTCTCGGAGGAATACGTCGATTTCAACAGCGCCGAATACAGCGCCGCCGTGCATGCCAAACGGCAGAAGGGCTTCGCTTAAGCCGCCAACTCACCAAAAGCCCCATTGGGCTGTTTTCATCACATACAGGCCTAGCAGCAGATTCCCAGCGGCGTGCATCACCACGCAGGCACCGAGGCTGCGTGTGCGCACTGCCAGCGCATACATCAGCGCCGCCCAGATGAAGGCCCCGATGTAGTCTGCTGGCTGATGCGCCACCACCACCAGCGCCGTCACGATCCAAAAAACACGCCAGCGATGTGTGCCAAAGGGGATCTTCTCAAAATCACGATCAGGATCGACGAGGTAACGCATCAAAAAGCCACGCCAGAAAAGCTCCTCCACAAAAGGCACCACCAGCGTCATCCGTGCAAAGCGCATCAGCACCGTGCAGGCATATCCAGCGCCAGAATCACGCACGATCGTGGGATCAAAGCCTTCCAGCCGCTCCTTCATGCCCAGCCACTCCCACCAGTCCTGCGGCGCATGCCCAGCAGCCACCAGCGCCTCACGCAGCCATGCAGGTAGCACCCACGCGGCGATGCCTACCACAGCAAAGACCAGCGCCAGCCCCAGTCCACGCCACGGCACCAGCGTGTAGTGCCTGCGGTAATAGAGCAGCAGCGCCCCACAGATCAGCGTCTGCGCCGGATAGAGCCACAGCTCCGGCTGACGCACATACCAGGGCAGTTCCGAGTTCTTGATCTGGAAAAGCCCCGTCGTCATCCCCAGCAGCATAAACAGCGCCAAAGGCACAATATGGGCAGCAGCGGGGGATCGGAGAGCAGGCGGCATGAAGGGATAAAAGCGCCCTCAGCATGCCGCTGGATACTCACTTTCACCAGCGACAAAAACGCCCCACGGCACCTCTCGCCCCTTAGCATCCTTTATCCGACCCATTTACCCGCTCCCAGGTCAAAAGGCAGCGCATTCGGCGTTATACTTCCTGCCTCCATGATTTGTGATTATTGGCAACAGAATGAAGGCAACAGAATGCAGTTATTCTGTTGCCGATCTGCTACTGGGATTTCACAAAACATGATGACTCGGTGCATATCATCCCCGCTTTGAACTCCCTCTCCCCTGCTCTGCTGCTCTTCTTGCTCGCCGTGATCCCCTGCACGGCGCAGATCGACTTCAATCGCGATGTGCGACCGATCCTGAGCGAGAACTGCTTCCACTGCCACGGACCCGATGCCGCCAAGCGCAAAGGCGACCTCCGACTCGATGACGAAAAGGCCGCCAAAAGCGGCACCGCCATCGTTCCCGGCCAACCAGACGCCAGCGACCTCATCCTACGCCTCCACACAGCGGATGCAGACGAGGTCATGCCGCCTCCGAAGAGCAATCGCAGCCTCACCACCGCGCAAAAACACACGCTACGCCAATGGATCGCTGAAGGAGCCAAATGGGGCCGCCACTGGGCCTTCGAGCCCGTGCAGCGCCCACCTGTGCCTGCTGGTGCCACACATCCGATCGACGCCTTTGTGCAGAAAAAACTCACCGCAGCCGGTTTGCAGCCCAGCCCACCCGCACCACGCGAGACACTCATCCGCCGACTCTCGCTCGACCTGACAGGCCTACCACCGCAGCCTGACGAGACCTCTGCGCCGGATGCCTGCATCGAAAAACTCCTCTCCAGTCCCCACTTCGGCGAGCGCTGGGCGTGGGACTGGCTCGATGCCGCACGCTACGCCGATACCAATGGCTACCAGGGCGACCCCGAGCGCACCATGTGGCCCTGGCGTGACTGGGTCGTGCAGGCCATCAATGCCAACATGCCCTACGATCAGTTCACCCTCTGGCAGCTCGCGGGTGATCTACTACCGAGGCCCACCCCGCAGCAAAAACTCGCCACCGGCTTTCACCGCAACCACATGATCAATGGCGAAGGCGGACGCATCGCTGATGAGACACGCGTCGAGAACGTCATGGACCGAGTGGAGACCACCGGCACCGTCTGGCTCGGCCTCACCCTGAACTGCACCAAATGCCACGACCATAAATTCGATCCCCTCACCATGCGGGACTACTACGCCCTCTACGACGTCTTTAACCAGACCAGCGAGGACGGCAAAGGCCGCAGCGGACAAGCCGCCCCCGCCATGGATCTGAGCACCGCCGCCGAGCTCGATCGCAGCCGACTCGCCACCGCCGCCGTCAATCGCATCGCTGACGAGGTCGATGCCTTTGAACTGAAAAAATTCCCCCGCCCAGCGGGCAAGCCCCTCACCGAAAGCGCCGCCTTCGATCTCCCAGGCAATCTACCCGCCTACATCGCCAAGACCATCCCCCGCAATCGCGGCGTGGACCCACTGCTCGAAGCCATCGGCTACTTCAAAGACAAAGACCAGCCCTACACACGCCTGCTCCAGCGCCTCCTCGCCGCCCAGCGGGAGAAGCTCGCCGCCGCCTCCGCCGTCACCCGAGTCATGATCATGGACACGCTGCCCCAGCCGCGAGAGACCTACATCCTCGACAAAGGAGCCTACGACAAGCCCACCACCACCCGCGTCACCTTCACCACACCCGCAGTCCTCCCGCCCCTGGCCCCCGACGCACCCAGGAGCCGCCTCGGACTCGCCCAGTGGCTCATCCACCGTGACCATCCCCTCACCGCACGCGTCACCGTGAATCGCTTTTGGCAGTCCCTCTTCGGCATCGGCTTGGTGAAAACGGCCGAGGACTTCGGCGTCCAGGGAGAAATCCCCCTGCACCGCGAGCTGCTCGATTGGCTCGCCGCCGAGTTCATGGACAGCGGCTGGGACGTCAAGCACCTCCTCCGCCTCATCGTCACCAGCCAGACCTACCAGCAAAGCTCCGTCCAGGCCCCAGATGCCTCCGCCTCCACCTCCGACCCCGAAAACCGCCTCCTCGCCCGTGGCCCACGCTTTCGCATGCCCGCCTGGATGCTCCGCGATCAGGCCCTCGCCCTCTCCGGCCTCCTCCAGGCCCAGCTCGGCGGCCCCAGCGTGCGACCCTACCAGCCCGCAGGCATCTGGGAAGAGGCCACCTTCGGCAAAAAGACCTACCAGCAGGACCACGGCAGCGCCCTCTACCGCCGCACCCTCTACGTCTTCTGGCGGCGCATCGTCGGCCCCACCATGCTCTTTGACACCAGCGCCCGCCAAGTCTGCGCCGTCAAAACCACCCGCACGAATACCCCACTCCACGCCCTCGTCACCCTGAACGACACCACCTTTGTCGAGGCCGCCCGCGTGCTCGCCCAAAAAGTGCTCCACATGCCAGGAGACGACCGTGCACACCTCCAGCAGGCCTTCCACCTCGTCACCCACCGCCAGCCGCAGGCAGAGGAAGCCGCCATCCTCCACCAGCAGCTCACCACCCTCCGCCGCCAGAGCACCGCAGACTCCGCCCAGCTCCTCCGCATCGGCGAAGCCCCCACCGACCCCCAGCTCTCCCCCACCGAGCACGCCGCCTGGACCAGCCTCTGCCTCATGCTCCTCAACCTCGATGAAGTCGTCACCAAAGAGTGAAGCGCATCCCACCCCGGTGGGAATTCAGGCTTTTGCGGGGCCCTCCCTGCATCCGTGGATAGCCAGCTTTTGACGGTGCCGCGCAAAACCGCCGCACGCAGGGTCACTCACCGCCTTCCATTGAGGATCAGCTCGTTGATCTTTTGGCGCAGAGCTTCGGCGTTTGGATCAGCAAAGACGGAATCCAGCGTCTCCACAGCATTGGTGTTGGCACTGGTGCCAGTGATCGCGGCATCGAGCTGTGCCAGGCTCACCTCACCGGAGGAGCCCTGCGCACCGTCACTGCCGCGTGGGATTCCGAACAGGAAACGCACGTTCGTGCCATCAAAGCTCACACTCACCGTCGCATTATCCCCAGGGTTCAGGGTGGACACACCATCCACCACCGCCTGTGCAAAGGGTGGGCCTTGCGGGCCGGGGCCCCCTGGTGGGCCCTGGGCACCGTCACTGCCGTTGTTTCCCTGCGGGCCTGGCATGCCATCCATGCCGTTGCTGCCATTGATCCCATCCATGCCGCGTGGGATGTCAAAGCTGAAGCGCAGCATGTTGCCCTGCACCGTCACACTCACGTTCGCCGGACTGCCCGGGTCCAGTGTGGCCGTGCCGTCCACCTGCGCGGCGGTGATCGGCGCGGCGGCATCCAGGATCGCTTTGAGCCCATTGAACTGATTGCGCATCTGCACGGCATCCAGTGGCGTGCCTTCTTGAGGGATTGTGGGGTCAAACATGGGGAGGGAGGGGTTTGGGGTTCTTTGTTCGGGGTTCTTGGTGCTTGGTTCTTTGTTGGGGCTGGGGTCGGAGGTGGCGGGGTTCTAGGTGGCGGGTCGGTGCTGGGGGGCTGTTCGGTCGCAGGGATGGAGGTGGCGGGTCGGTGCGCTGGGGCTGCTGGATCGCGGCCTACGGGCCCCTGGGCCGGTGCAGGGAGGCTCCGAGTCACCACCTCTGGAGCCCCTGCCCCGCTGCACATGGGCTCCGGCGCGGGGCTGCTGGGCCGCTGCACACCAGCCCCAGGGGCCCGGACAGGCTGCCCAGAGGGGTCGATGGACCACCCCAGAGGCCCCCGATACCCCCCCTTGGGGGTCCCCCTCACCACCCCTGGAGCATCGTATTCGGAGCCGAAATGGCTCAAAAACGGTCATTTTTGAGAAAAATGGCCCCCAAAGGGTGGTTCGAGGCCCCCGATCAGGGCGTCGGCGGTGTGGGCGTAGGCTCCGGTTCCTCGGGATCGCCTGCTAGGCCGGGGAAGCGCTCCTTCAGGCTCATCGTAGATCGTATCCGCACCCGGCACATCGCGCCTAGCCGCTTGGCGCACCGTTTGGTAAAAGGACAGATCTGCCAGCCAGATTTCGCTGCCCACCAGCATCAGACTATCATCCAGTTTTTCGCAGAGCTTGCACGTTTCCCGCAGGATGTCCGCCAGCACCACGCGCAGATTGCGGTCCTTCGTCACTTCCGCCGTGTCCACAAAGGGAGGGATCAAGTTTGGAGCCGTGGCCATGTAGCTGGCGCACTGTTCATCGAAGGCCAGCGATGTCGCTCCCAGTTTCGGCAGCGTGATGCGCTCCTCCTTCGTCAGGTTGATGAGGAAGGGCAGTAGGGCGCCGATCTCGGTGATTTTTGTCATGATGGCCGTCTTGTTGGCTGCGGTCACTTCAGCACTGATGCGGTTGTCGTTGGGCATAGGATTGGGTGGGTTGCTTGAGTTGGCCGTGCCATTCCATAGCACCCCTGGTGTGGAGGAGTTCCACACCAGCCCTGAGTTCCATGTCAACGGTTGCGGCATGGGCGCATTCCATCACGGCGACACCACGGCACATGTTCGAAATAGTGAACAAATCACGCCATCCGGCGCAGCTCCATACGGGCCAGTTGCAGCAGCCCGCCTACCACCATGCCCAGGGCCGCCTCCAGCCGCAGTTGCACCTCCAGCGTCGGCGAGTGCAGCCCACGCTCCAACTGGCAGAGGTACGACTTGGCCACGCCTGCCGCCTTAGCCAGATCATCCAGCGCCCAGCCCCGCCGTGTCCGCAGACGCAGCACCACCCGCCCTAGCTGCCGGTTCAGTGGATGCCGCTTTTGCTCCCGCCACCAAATCCGTCCCGATGGAACGGCCATCTTGAGTATGCGTTTGTTTTTCAAGGTCGAGAAAATCACCACACAGCCAGGTCGCGGTTTTACCGGAAACCCCGCCGCCTTGGCAATGCTTTTTTGAGTGCCCCATGCAGGGCGGCGGCAGGCATGAAAAGTTGTGACAGCTAGCGAGAAGTGCTTCAACGTGCGGGATGCCCACCGCAGCAAGTGACCAAGATTTCCTCAACGAACTCGACAAGAAGCTCTGGAGCGCCGCCGACCGGCTGCGGGCGAATCTTGACGCCGCCGTGTATAAGCATGTCGTGCTAGGCCTGATCTTCCTGAAGTATGTCTCGGATGCCTTCGAGATGCGGCAGGAGGAGCTGACCGCCCAGTTCCGGGACAAGGACCATGCGAATTACCTCGATCCTGCTGGTTTCGATGACGCCGCCGAGCTGGAGGAAAACATCCGCCTAGAGCTAGAGGAGCGGGACTACTACACCGAGGAGAATGTCTTCTGGGTGCCCGGTCTAGCACGGTGGAACACCATCAAGACGAATGCCCGCATCGCCAATGGCACGAACATGGAGGTGCGGAATGGCAAGACCTCGAAATACAAGTTCACCACACTGGCGAAGCTGATCGATGACGCTCTGGAGGCCATCGAGAAGGAGAACCCTAAATTGAAAGGCGTGCTCGATAAGCGCTTCACGCAGCATCAGATCGACCCCGCTGCGCTCGCCGGGCTGGTGGACCTCATCTCCACCATCCCCTTTCAACATGCCAACCTGCACGCGAAGGACATCCTGGGGCATGTGTATGAATACTTCCTCGGCGAGTTCGCTTTGGCAGAGGGGAAGAAAGGCGGGCAATACTTCACGCCGAAGTCCATCGTCTCCCTCATCGTGGAGATGTTGGAGCCGTATTCCGGTCGCGTGTATGACCCCGCCATGGGCAGCGGCGGCTTCTTTGTGCAGAGTGAGAAGTTCGTGGAGGAGCACGGCGGGAAGCTGGGCCAGCTCTCCGTCTATGGGCAGGAGAGCAATCCCACCACCTGGCGTCTCGCCGCCATGAACATGGCCATTCGCGGCATCGACTTCAATTTCGGCAAGGAACCCGCCAACAGTTTTACCAATGACCAACACCCGGACCTGCGGGCGGACTACGTCATGGCGAATCCGCCCTTCAACATCAGCGAGTGGTGGGACAAGAGCCTGGAAGCCGATGCCCGCTGGCACTACGGCACCCCACCGCAGGGCAATGCCAACTTCGCCTGGGTGCAGCACATGCTCCATCACCTGGGCCCGAACGGCAGCATGGCCCTGCTGCTGGCCAATGGCAGCATGTCCTCCAACCAATCCGGCGAAGGCGAGATTCGGCAGAAGCTCATCGAGGCGGATCTGGTCGAGTGCATGCTCGCTCTGCCCGGCCAGCTCTTCACGAACACGCAGATTCCGGCCTGTGTTTGGTTCCTCACCAAGAACAAGAAAAAGCGCAGCGACTTCCGCGACCGCCGGGGCGAGACGCTCTTCATTGATGCCCGCAAGCTCGGCTACATGAAGGATCGTGTGTTGCGGGACTTCAAACCGGAGGACACCGCCAAGATCACCGACACCTTCCGCGCCTGGAAGCGCGGGAAAGGCTACACGGACACCCCGGCTTCTGCGCCTCGGTGAAGACGAAAGACATCGCCAAGCACGGCCACGTGCTCACCCCCGGCCGCTACGTCGGAGCCGAGGAGGTGGAGGACACCGGCGAGCCCTTTGCCGAAAAGATGCCGCGCCTCGTGGCGGAGTTGCGTGCGCAGTTCAAGGAGTCGGCGAAGCTGGAAAAGCTCATCGAAGCGAACCTGGGAGGGCTGGGGTATGGCTTGTAGTTTTGGAGCCAACGCTCTCGCTGGCGGAACGCCGCCCGTCTTCAGCGCCAACGGCGCGGCCCATACCAGCCCAGGGCAACGCCCTGGGTATGCGTCGTCATTTCGCAGAGCCCTGACGGGGCGGCGCAACCGTTGTTTCGCCCCTTCAGGGCTCAAAATGTTTTTTGCCACCGAACCCAGGGCGTTGCCCTGGGCTGGTATATTTCGCCCCTTTGGGGCTACGGAAGGAGGGCTTGGGTATGGCGGGTGAAGAAGGGGACTTCGGAACAGGTCGCACTGGAGGCCGTGAAGCGACGACTGGGGTGATTCCCGGTCGAGTAGCTCTGTCAGTTGGATGCCCTGACCTTAAACCACCCATTGGTTGGAAATGGACTTCGCTGAGCAGCATTGCGCAGCTCGAAAGCGGCACACACCCAGCCGAAAACATACCGAGTACTGGAATGGGGGTATTCCGTGGATCGGCATCAAGGACGCAACCGAAAATCACGGACGCACTCTGTTCGACACTAACCAGCATGTCAGCCAGCTCGGCCTCGAGAACTCGTCGGCACGTTTGCTTCCAGCCAACACGGTTTGTCTCTCTCGCACCGCTTCCGTTGGCTATGTCGTGGTCATGGGGTGCCCGATGGCCACGAGCCAAGATTTCGTGAACTGGGTCTGCGGCCCAAAGATCGAGCCTCACTATTTGAAATATGTTCTGCTTGCCGAAACGGAGGCGCTGTGGCGCTTCGCCAGCGGCACGACGCACCAGACGATTTACTACCCAGAGGCGAAGGCGTTCCACGTTTGTCTCCCACCCCTCGCCGAGCAAAAAGGCATCGCGAGAGTGTTGGGGGCGCTGGACGACAAGATCGAGCTGAACCGGCGGATGAATACGACGCTGGAGGCGATGGCGCGGGCGCTGTTCCAGAGCTGGTTCGTGGACTTTGATCCCGTGAAGGCCAACGCCGCAGGCGAGGGGTTCAACTCCCCTGGCCTGCCGCCCGATCTCTTCCCCGCCACATTCCAAGACTCCGAACTCGGCTCAATCCCGAAGGGGTGGCGCGTAGCTCAAGTGGGTGAAGTTGCGTCACGAATCGCGATGGGGCCGTTCGGTTCGCGAATCACTCGAGATAACTTTGTTCCAGATGGTGTCCCCGTAGTTCGAGGAGGAAACCTGACCAATGGCTTTGTGGATGATAACTTTGTATTTTTGACGGACGCCAAGGCCGACGACCTGAAGGCATCCGTCGCTCGTCCCCTGGATATTGTGTTCACTCATCGCGGCACTCTCGGACAAGTTGGCATCATTCCAATGAGTGCACGCTATCCCCGGTATGTTGTATCTCAAAGCCAGATGTTTCTCGCCGTAGATCGAGAGAAGCTTAGCCCTTGGGCTGCTTACTTGTTCTTCAGTTCATCGCAGGGGGAGGCAGCTCTTCTTGCCAATACCAGCACCACAGGAGTTCCCGCCATCTCGCGCCCGACGACCAGCCTGAAGGCTATCCAGCTTGTCGTGCCTCCAATATCCGTGGCTAATCGCTTTGATGAGCTCGTTCAGCCGCTTTTTCTGCAACGAGAGCAAATTGCCCATCAATCCCGGACCCTCGCCGACCTGCGGGACACGCTTTTGCCGAAGCTGCTGAGTGGGGAGTTGAGCGTGGCGGAGGCAACGTGTAAGCAGGACATCCATATACAACCTGGAGGGAGAAGAACCCATGAGCGATGAACCTTTGCCCAACTCCGAAATCATCCTCTACCAGACGGAGGATGGCCGCACGCGGGTGCAGTGTCGCTTTGAAAACGAGACGCTCTGGCTGACGCAGGCGCTCATCGGGGAGCTTTTCGACAAGGACGTGCGGACGATCAACGAGCATCTGGTGAACATTTTCGACGAGGGAGAATTGCGCCGGGAGGCAACTATCCGGAAATTCCGGATAGTTCGAACCGAGGGCAAACGGGAGGTGACGCGGGAGATCGAACACTACAATCTGGATGCCATTCTGGCCGTCGGCTTCCGGGTGCGCAGCCACCGGGGCACGCAGTTCCGCCAGTGGGCCATCGGGCGCTTGAACGAGTATCTGGTGAAGGGCTTCACCATGGACGACGAGCGGCTCAAGAATCCGCCGGGCAAGGGGCAGAAGGATTACTTCGACGAGCAACTGGAGCGCATCCGCGACATCCGCTCCTCGGAACGGCGCTTTTACCAGAAGGTGTTGGATATTTACGCGACGAGTGTGGACTACACGCCGAACACGGAGATGTCCCAGCAGTTCTTCGCCACTGTGCAGAACAAGATGCACTGGGCGGCGCACGGGCAAACGGCGGCGGAGGTGATCCATACCCGGGCGGATGCTGCGCTGCCCTTCATGGGCCTGCAGACAACGCGCCCCGGCGGCATCATCCGCAAGGAGGACGTATCCATCGCCAAGAATTATCTCGATGGCCAGGAACTCGACACGCTGAACCGGATCGTGATGGCCTACATCGAATTTGCCGAGCTGCGGGCGCTGCAACGCAAGGTGATGACGATGCGGGACTGGATCACCAAGCTGGACGAGTTCCTCAAACTCTCCGAGCACGAACTGCTAAGCCACGCCGGCAAGATCTCTGCCGAGCAAGCGAAGATGAAAGCGGAGCTGGAATACGAACGCTATCGCTCGCTGATGGATTCCCAGCCCCGAGCCGTGGACTTTGACTTTGAGAAAGCGGTGACGGAGCTGAAAAAGCTGCCTCGCCCCAAGAAACCCAAACCACCCAAGGAATGACCACCGAAGCCCAACTCGAATCCCTCTGCCTGGAATGGTTTCAGGATACTGGCTGGAGCTACCTCAATAGCTCGGACATGTCGCCGGATGCGGCCATCCCGGAGAGGACGGGCTACGACCAAGTGGTGCTGAGGAAGCGGCTGGTGGCAGCGATGGCACGGCTAAATCCAGGCATCCCCGCCAGCGCCATCGAGGATGCGGCGCATAGCGTCTGCACGCTGGATCATCCCTCGCTGATCCAGAGGAACCGGGCCTTTCACAAGCTGCTGCTGGATGGCGTGCGGGTGGAGTTCGCCCAAGGGGACAAGAAGGTGGTGGAGTATGTGCGGGTGATTGATTTCCATGAGTGGCGGGCAAACGACTTCCTGGTGGCGAGTCAGTTCACCGTGACGGGCACCAAGCAGCCACGCAGGCCGGACATTGTGGTCTTTGTCAACGGGCTGCCGCTTTCCGTCCTGGAACTCAAGAACCTGGGCAATGCACAGGTGGACCTCTGGGATGCCTATGACCAACTGCAAACCTACAAGGAGGAGATCAGCGACCTATTCATCTACAACCAGGCGCTCATCGCCAGCGATGGCATCACCGCGCGGGTGGGATCACTGACGGCGACGAAGGAGTGGTTCATGCCCTGGAAGGCCATCAGCAACGAGAACGACCGCCCGAAGCTGCAATACGAGCTGGAGGTGCTGGTGCGCGGGTTCTTCAACCCGGAGCTGTTCCTGTGCTACGTCCGGTTCTTTGTGCTCTTTGAGCAGAACGGCGACAAGATCACCAAGAAGATCGCGGGCTACCATCAGTTCCACGGGGTGCGGGAAGCGGTGCGCGTGACCTTGATCGCGGCGCATCGGGACAAGGATGGTGTGATCCGCGAGGAACGGGCCGTGTATGGCAAGGAGGTGGTGCCGGGCTCCAAGAAGGCGGGCGTCTTCTGGCAGACGCAGGGCAGCGGCAAGAGCATCTCCATGGTCTGCTACGCCGGGATGCTGATCCAGCAGCCAGAGATGAACAATCCCACGCTGGTGGTGGTGACAGACCGCAACGACCTGGACGGGCAGCTTTACCAGCAGTTCGCCAGTGCCCAGGAGCTGCTCAAGCAGTCCCCCGAGCAGGCGGAGAGCCGCGATGACCTCCGTGAGAAGCTGGCGGCCCGGCAGGCGGGCGGGATCATCTTTACCACGGTGCAGAAGTTTTCCCTGCTGGAGGGCGAGCAGAGGCACCCGAAGCTCTGCGAGCGTGGCAATGTGGTGGTGATCTCCGACGAGGCGCACCGCACGCAATATGGTCTGAGTGCCCGGCTGGTGGACGTGAAGGATAAGCAGACCAAGGAAGTGATCGGCAAGAAGTATGTCTTTGGCTATGCCAAGCACATGCGGGATGCGCTGCCGGAAGCGAGCTTCATCGGCTTCACCGGCACGCCGATCTCGGCGGAGGACCGGGACACGCAGGCGGTCTTTGGCGGCCATGTAAGCATCTATGACATCCAAGACGCCGTAGATGATGGTGCGACGGTGCCGATCTACTACGAGAGCCGTCTGGCACGACTGAACATCAACCGTGCGGAGATCGATGAGCTGAACAAGGAAGTGGAAGAGGTCATCGAGGACGAGGAGGACGTGGCCGCCCGCGAGCAGACCAAGAGCAAGTGGGCCGAGCTGGCGAAGCTGGTGGGTGCGGAACCGCGCCTCAAGCAAGTAGCCGCCGATCTGGTGGCGCACTACGAAACGCGAACCTCCGCCATTGAAGGCAAGGCGATGATCGTGTGCATGAGCCGCGACATCTGTGTGGAGCTTTTCGACAAGATCATCGCACTGCGCCCCGCATGGGCAGGAACGAAATTAACAAAGGATGGCAAGACCAGCGGCTACAACCCGGACGATGGAGCCATCCGCATCGTGATGACCGGCACGGCCACAGATCGTGCAGCGATTCAAGATCACGTCTTTACCAAGGCACAAAAGAAGACGCTGGAGCGCCGCTTCAAAGACCCCGCCGATCCACTCAAGCTGGTGATCGTGCGTGACATGTGGCTGACCGGCTTTGACGCCCCATGCTGCCACACGATGTATATCGACAAGCCGATGGAGGCGCACAACCTCATGCAGGCTATCGCCCGCGTGAACCGTGTCTTCAAAGACAAGCAAGGCGGGCTGGTGGTGGACTACATCGGCATTGCTGCGGCACTGAAAGCTGCACTCAAGACCTACACCGAAGCCAAGGGCAAAGGCCAGCCCACGCTGCGCTCCGGTGAAGCGCTGGCGAAGCTGATGGAGTGCATGGATCAGCTGCGCGGCCTCTTTCACGCCTTTGACTATCGGAAATATGAAACGGAAGCCATGAAACTGCTGGTGCCTGCGGCCAACCATGTGCTGGGATTGGAAAACGGGAAGAAGCGCTTCCTCGATGTGATGGCGAACATCACCAAGGCCTACTCCCTATGCAGCACGCTGGATGAAGCGGCAGAAGTGCGGAAGGAGATCGCTTTCTTTACCGCTATCCGTGGTGCCATCGTGAAATACACCACGGTGGACCGCAAGCGCACCGAAGAAGAGAAGAACTCCGCCCTGAAGCAGATCCTCGATAACGCTGTGGTGGCCGAAGGCGTGGCGGATGTGTTCTCGCTGGCAGGGATCGATAAGCCGAACATCGGCCTGCTGTCGGACAATTTTCTCGATGACCTGCGCCATACCCCAGCACGGAATCTGGCGGTCGAACTGCTGGAGAAACTGCTGCGCGATGAAATCAAAGCCCACACCAGAACCAACGTGGTGCAGGAGAAAAAGTACGGTGACCGACTACTGGAGACACTGCGAAAATACAACAGCCGCGCCATCCAAACGGCGCAGGTGATCGAAGAGATGATCCAGATGGCAAAGGACTTCGCTGCCGAGCTAGAGCGCAATAAGGAGCTGGGGCTAAATCCCGATGAGGTAGCTTTTTATATGGCACTGGCCGAAAACGAAAGCGCCGTGCGAGAGCTTGGCGACGCCACCTTGAAGAAGTTAGCCACGGAACTGACCGAGCAACTCCGCAAGAGCACCACAGTGGACTGGCAAGTGCGAGACAGCGTGCGGGCGAGGCTGCGGATTTTGGTTCGCCGTCTGCTGCGCCGTTACAAATATCCGCCAGACCTGGAGAAAGCGGCGATTGATCTCGTGTTGGAACAGGCAGAAACGCTTTCGGATGCCTGGAGTAGCTGATGTAAGTGCCCTCAAATACAAAACTGAGGTCATCCTGCCGTCTAAACTACTTTTCACCCTTCTTCTCCGTGATCTGCGATTCGGTGATTTTGGTCTCGATGGTTTGGTTGCCGGATTTCATTTCATCGGCGGCTTTTTTGGATAAAAAACCGAAGGTAAGCGCCGCGAATGCAACAACCAAAAGAAGGACGAGGGAACGGTAGGTGATGTGTTCGTCGAATTGCGTACGCAGTCCAGCCTGAGCTATCCACGACCATTGCATCAATGCCCCCATCGCACTCCTGACAGATCAGAAGGCTAGCTTCATCCCTAGCATGACTCCACGGCCAGCGAGGGGGAGTTGATCTTTGAGGAAGCTGGTGTGCTCACGGGCGACGGTGTCGGTGAGGTTCACCCCTTTCACAAAGAGGTCGCAGGTGGTGCCTTGAAGCTGGAAGCGGTAGTTCAGGGAGGCATTCAGCAAAAAGTAGCTGTCGGTGGGCAGCTCTGCGGCGGCGGTGCGGTGCTGCGGTGCGGCGTAGATGCCCTCCAGCCTTGCAGTGAGGCCGCCACGCTCGAAGACGAGGGCATTGGTGAGGTGGAAAGGCGGAATGCGCGGGAGTGAGCCTCCGCCATCGGCATTGCGGGCGCGGACGGCATCGGCGCGGATTTCCCAATGCAGATTGGTGTGTGCGTGCTGGTCCTTTTCCTCATGCACAGGATGCAGCAGATGGATCTGCGCCTCCAACTCGGCCCCGAGGAACTCCGCTCCAATGCCGCGATAGACGAATTCATTGAAGGCATCTGGCCCGACGAGGCGGACAACTCCCGTGGGCAGGAGGCCGAGGTAGTTCCCATAACGTGAGTAGTAGCCGCCGATGCTGCCGGTGAGCCAGCCGGTGCGCTTGCGCAGGTTCAGATCAAAGCTGAGGCTATTCTCGACTCCGAGGGATGGGTCTCCGACGAGGAAGCTGCCGGTGGCAGCGTGGGGGCCATTGGAGAAGAGTTCCTGACCGCTCGGGGCACGCTGCGCATAGGTCATGGTCAGTGCGGCGGAGTAGCGCTCGGTGGGCGACCACACGATGCCTGCGGAGGCACTCAGATTGTCAAAGCTGCGGCTCCGTGCAGGGCCAAAGGTGGGATTGTCCACCGATTCGACGCTGATGTGGTCATAGCGGGCACCGAATTGCAGTCGCAAGCGCTCGGCGGCACTCATTTCCTCGTAAATGAAGAGCGAGTTCGTCAGGGTGAGCGTGGATGGCATGAAGGCCTCTGCCCCGTCCATGAAGAAATCTGCCCGCTCGGACTGAAAGCCTACGACGCCCTCCATGCCCGCGATTTTTCGTGCTTCGCCTCGATACGCAGGTCGTAGCCATCGGTTTTGAAAACGGTGTTATCCATGCCGGTTTCAAATTCCGTGTGCTCGTAGTCCGACCAGGCGAAGCGCCAGTTGATCTCTTTGATGAGAGCGGTGGGCTTGTAAAAGGCGCCACGCAGATCGAGGCGTGATTGATAGAGGTCGATGAAGATGTCCTGCGCAGCAGGTGAGCCGTAGCGAGAGTGATATTCCGTCCAGGCAAAGCCGACGTAGCCACCATCCCACACGTGGCTCATGCCTGCGGTGAAGCCCTCCGCACGCAGATAGGTATTCGGTGCGACCTCGCCGCCGGGGAGGCGGAAGTCCTCTGCCGCCCGCGTGAAGCCCTCCACATGCGCGGCGAGTCCGTGGCCCAAGCCGCCATCGAGCGAGAAATGCGTCTGATAGCCCTGATCGACGCTGGTGAAGCGCCCACCCATGGAGCCACGCACGGTGCCTGCGGCGAGTTTTTCGTCGATGATGCGGCCATCGAGGGCATTCACCACGCCGCCGATGGCATTGGAGCCGTAGAGCAGCGTCGCGGGCCCGCGCACGACCTCGATGGATTTCAGGTTCGAGGTGTCGAAGCTCACTCCATGGTCAGGACTGGCGCTGGAGGCATCCATTGTGTTCAGTCCATTTTGCAGCACGCGGATGCGATCTGCCTCTAAGCCACGGATCACCGGCCTACTCGCCGCAGGGCCGAAATAGGTGCTACTCACGCCCGGCATACGACTGACCGTCTCGCCCAGTGATGCGGCACTGAAGAGCTGTGAGCTGCGTCGCGGCCATGATCGACGCTGCCTGTGCCTGCTCATGCAACGGACGCTCCAGCGGTGCGGTGATGACGACTTCATCGAGCGGGATGACCTCTTCTTCGTGATTGTGCGCTGGATCATGCTTCTGCGGCGTCTGCGCGGACAGAACAGAGGTTTGCGCCAGCAGGGCTAGTGTTAAGAATCGGGTTGGGAAGGCCATGCGCTGCCTTTTGCAGCCGTTGCGGAAAATGGCAAGTAATTTGCGTTAAAGAAGGATTTTCTTGTCCATTCGGACCGCAACAAGCAGACTGCTCTCGTCGTCTTTCCACTGCACCACGCTATGAAACTGCTCCTCACTGCCTTGCTCTGCCTCTCCACTGCTCTTTCCGCCCGTGACAAGACGCTGGATATTTACTGGATCGACTCGGAGGGCGGAGGCTCCACCCTCATCGTCACGCCAGCAGGTGAATCGGTGCTCATCGACACGGGGAATCCCGGTGGTCGTGATCCGGCACGCATTCAGAAAGTCG
Source organism: Verrucomicrobiaceae bacterium (assembly GCA_016713035.1). Lineage (NCBI taxonomy): Bacteria > Pseudomonadati > Verrucomicrobiota > Verrucomicrobiia > Verrucomicrobiales > Verrucomicrobiaceae > Verrucomicrobiaceae bacterium. The sequence goes on along the minus strand of JADJPW010000006.1, from coordinate 421,578 downwards.
CCTCTGAAGTCGCCGGGCTCGATCACATCGACCACGTCATCATCACGCATTTTCATGCCGATCACTTTGGTGGCTTGGCTGAGCTGGCGGCGGCTTTTCCTGTCGGCACTCTTTATGACAAAGGCGTTCCAGAGGGCAGCCCGGATGGCAGACCGCAGGACATGCGCTGGACGCTGATGAGCCGCCCGTATCTCGACGCCAAAGTCGAAAAACGCGTCACACTAGCCGCTGGAGACACCATCCCGCTGAAACAGACAGAAGGCAGCCCGAAGCTGGTGCTGCGCTGCCTCGGAGCGAACCAGAAATTCATCCCAGCGCCCGAAGGCGCAGCGCAAAACCCGCTGAATGGCTCAGTGCCGCCGAAAGCGCCTGATACCAGCGATAATGCGAACAGCGTGGTGATGCTGCTGGAGTTCGGCGGCTTTCGTTTCTTTGATGGCGGTGATTTGACGTGGAATGTGGAGGAGAAGCTGGTCTCGCCCGTGAATCTCGTCGGCACGGTCGATCTCTATCAGGTCAATCACCACGGGCTCGATACCAGCAACAACCCGCTGCTCATCCGCAGCCTAGAACCCATCGTCAGCGTGATGAATAACGGCCCGCGCAAAGGCACCAGCAAATCCGCGATGGATGCGCTGAAGTCCGCCTCCACGATCCAGGCGATGTATCAAGTGCATGAAAATGTGCGCGAGGATGCCGAAAACACCGCCGATAAGCTCATGATCGCCAATCAGGGCGACCAGGGGGATGCGTGTGTGGCGCATCCCATCCACTGCTCCGTCAGTGTGGATGCGGCCAGCTACACGATCCACGTCCCGTCACAGAAACACAGCCGCAGCTTTCAGACACGCAGTAGCAAGTGATGCCGCACTCACGGCTCACTCCGCTCAGACTCGCGGCGCCTCGACGGTCTTCACCACAGCCGTGAGCATGTCATCCACACTCTGGCCACTGATGGCGATTTCTGGACTGAGCTGCACACGATGGCGCAGCACGGGCAGCACGGCACGCTTCACATCCGACGGCGTGATGAAGGTGCGACCTTCCAGCAAGGCGTAGGACTTCGCCACCCGCACGAGGCTGATCGCCCCACGCGTGCCAGCACCGAGTGAGATGGCACTGTGCTGGCGTGTGGCACGCACCAGATTCACGGCGTATTCGACCACGGCATCCACGGCCTGCACGTTCGCAGCCTCGGCCTGCGCGGCTAGGATGTCCTGCGGAGTGCAGACCTGTTGGACAGCACCCGTAGAGAGCCCACTGCCACTGGCACCCGAGGCCACCGCTTTGACGATCCAGGCCTCATGCTGCGTCTCTGGATAGTCGATGAGCACCTTGAGCAAAAAGCGGTCAAGCTGCGCCTCTGGCAGCGGATAGGTGCCCTCTTGCTCGATGGGATTCTGCGTAGCGAAGCACATGAAAGGCGGCTGGAGAGCGTGGCTCTCACCATCGATCGTCACCTGCGCTTCCTGCATCACCTCCAGCAGCGCGGACTGTGTCTTGGCTGGGGCACGATTGATCTCATCTGCCAGCAGCAGGTTCGCAAAGACCGGACCACGGCGGACACGGAAAGTCTGGCTACCAAGGTCAAAGAGCGTATGCCCAGTCACATCCGACGGCATCAGATCCGGCGTGAACTGAATGCGTCGAAAAGCCCCGCCAAAGGTGCGACTGAGTGCCAGCACGAGATGCGTCTTGCCCAGGCCGGGCTTTCCCTCCAGCAGCACATGGCCACCAGCCAGCAGCGCCGCTAGCACCTGGTGCACCACTTCATCCTGGCCCACAAAGACCTGCGCCACAGCTCTGCGGATACTCTGGAGCATCTGAGTGCTCGCTGGAATGGCTGGAGCTGGAGGTGGCGCATACGCAGAGGCCGGTGGAGGCGGCGGCTCGAACATGGGTGCTTCAGCGACGGCGGGTACGGCTGCGGGATCAGGATTCATGATGCGGCGCACTCCATAAACCGTGACGAAGCGGTGGCAACCACGGCGGCGATGCATTTTTCGCTTCGCAAGACGGCCTAGCCCTGCTTTGATCCACCACATCGCGCATGCCGAGCTTTACCTACACCGCCACATCTGCCTCCGGGGAGTCCAAAAAGGGCTCCATCGACGCGAATGACCGCGGAGAGGCCGTGCGGAAGCTCTCACGCATGGGATTACGCGCCAGTGCCCTGAGCCAGCTCGGAGCGTCCACAGCGGCTCCTGTGGCATCCAGCACGAAAAGTGGCAAAAAAGACACCTCAGCCGCTCCTGGAGCCGAATCGGCCCTGGGTGCTCTTTTTTCCAAATTGAAGGGCACGCCCGAAAATGGCCGAATCCACTTAAAACACGCTCAAGTCATCGCATTCACCATCGAGCTCTCCAACCTGCTCGCCGCAGGATTCCAGATCGATCAGGCACTCGGAGCGATGGAGAAAAGCAGTGAGATCACCACGCGCACCATGTCTGTCCGCTTGCGTGAGCTGGTGCGTGACGGCGTACCGCTCTCCAATGCCCTGCCGCAGGTTTCTGACTCTTTTGGCCCGCTGTTTTGCAACATGATCGCGGCGGGAGAGAGCAGCGGCCAGCTCGATGCCATCCTTGATCGCCAGGTGAAATACCTCAGCCTCATGGAGGAACTGCGGTCGAAATTCCTCGGAGCACTCATCTACCCGGCCTTCCTCGCCGCCACGGGCTTCGCCCTGGGCATCGTGATGATCACCTACCTGCTGCCGAAGCTCTCCGTGCTCATCAACAACAGCAGCAAGACGCCACCGCTGCTGCTGACCTACCTCATGAAGCTCTCCGACTTCCTGCGGAACGAATGGTGGCTGCTCCTCATCGCCGTGGGCATCCTCATCCTCGCGGGATTCGCACTGGCGCAGATTCCCGCCGTGCGCTTGGCCTGGTATAAGTTCATCTACAAAACCCCTGTCGTCGGCGAGCTCATGCGGGCACGTCATGAGCTGCAGTTCCTCGAAACACTCGGCTCCCTGCTTCACAGCGGCCTCGCCATCACTCAGGCCCTGCATTTGCTCAAAGGCACGGTCAGCAATCCGTTCATCCGTCAGCAGTTCGATGTGATCGAGCACATGGTGCAGGAGGGTGAGCACCTCAGCACAGCCCTGGGCCGCACCCAGGCACTCCCACCACGCTCCATCGACATCATCCGCCTCGGTGAAGAAACCGGAAACCTAGCCGAAGTCGCCACGAAATCTGCCGGGCGGCTCGATGGCCAATTCAGCCGCCTCGTCGAGCGTGCCACCGCCTTCATCCAGCCTTGCATCCTCGTCATCATGGCGGTAGTCGTAGGCACCATCGTCTATGCCATCATCGATGTGGTGTTCTCGACCCTCAATCAAATCGGCAACCGGCGCTAACTCTGTTTTTTCATCCCACTCACGTTATGAAAACCAAACACCTCCCCCCTTCCCTCCTCGTCCGTGGCTTCACCCTGCTGGAGATCATGGTCGTCCTCCTCATCATCGGACTCCTGCTCGCCGTCGTCGCGGGTGGCCTCACCGGTCTGCAAACCAGCGGTGAAATGACCGCCACAGATGCCAAAGTATCGGGCATGCGCTCCATGCTGCTCGCTTACAAAACCCAAGGCGGCAGCTACCCCACCCAGGGCCAGGGACTCATGGCTCTGCATCGTAAGCCCAGCGATCCCGCGCCGAAGCGCTGGGTGCAGTCCATCGCGAATGAAAAAGACCTCAATGACGCCTGGGATCACCCTCTGCAATACCGCTACCCCGGCACGCACAATCCCACCAGCTTCGACATCTGGTCCATCGGCCCCGATGGCCAAGACGGCACGGGAGATGAAATCGGTAACTGGTAACGAGGGATGAAGCTCCAACATGCAGCACGCTCCGCCGCACGCGGCTTCACGCTGCTGGAGATCGCTGTCGTGCTGGTGATTGCCATGCTGCTCATCGGTATCGGAGCGGTGATGGCATCCAGCATCATGAACGAGAACGCGATGCACAAAGCCGTCACGCAGATCGAAGTGCTCGGGGCTGAGGCCGTGCGCCGAGCCTCCACCACGCGGCGGCAGCAGGTCATCCTCTTCCACGAAGACCGCTGCGAGCTCGTGGATGAAGCCAGCGGCTCAATCCGCAGCGTGGCCTATCCCGCCAATGCACAAATGACGCTCCAGCGCTATTTCGATACAAAAACCACACCAGCAGAAGGCCAATCACTCCGCGTCCTGCCAGGATGCCTCCTGGAGCCCCTTTCCCTCACCCTCACCTCCTCCAGCGGCGAGTTCCAATTCGGCCTCGATCCACTCACCGGCGGCTTTCAGCGCTAAAGGCACACGCTGGACGTCGGGCAATTAGAAGGATCTTGCTTTCGACACAGCTAAGCCTGGCAAGGGCAAGACCACATTCTCAAAAAGAATGTCTGAAATGACCAGCGAGCGCGGCGGCCTCAGTGGCAAGGAATGAGAGAGGATGCTTCCCCGTCGCCGGGAATCGGACAGATTTTGTGAGTAGCGGTCCAGGTCGTCCTTCGCAAAAATGGGCACAGTGCCTCACAATCGTGAGACCGACTCCCAATTCTCATCGGCCCATTTTGGCCGCTGATCGCCGCTTTGGCCCGCTTTGAGGCCCTTTTTGGCACCTTCCGCACCCTTTTCAGCCTCCCGGGCACCGCCTTGCCCCGATCCCGCTCCCCTGATTCGCATTCCCGGCTTGTTCGTTCGTTTCGAGAGTGAGAATCGCGTCACAAAAGTGAGAATTAAAGACCAGCAGGATGACGAGCAACGAAGCCAGCCATGCTGCGGCTCTTCACACGCCATCTCGGGCCCTCGCCCACGCTACCACCGCTGGTGTCCATGCGCAGTCCGCAGATCGTCATGAACACATGCTCCCCTGGCTTTACCCACACCGTGATGAAGCGGCCCTGACCCGCTTCGCCATAGTTCATGAAAGCACCGCTGGCCAAAGGCGCCTTCAACAGCCCCGCTTTGATCAGCACATAGCTCACGCTGCCACTGCAATCATACGCACTGTCTTCCACGCTGGCGTGGCCACCACCGCGCAGGTAGGGCTTGTTCTGAATCTTATTAGCCGCATACACCGCATGCTGCACCGCCGCAGGAGCACCGGAAGCGAGTGAAGCAAAACGACCATCAAAACGGATCGAGGAAGAGCCACCACCGCCGATGGCCGCCTGCGGAGCTGCCTGACGAGGAGCGGGAGCCGCCTGGCGTGGAGCCACAGCGACCGCACGCGGAGCAGCCTGCTGCTGACGAGGAGCACGGCCCGCTGCGGCCTGCTGGGCGTGGTAAGCCGCCCAGGCGGCTTGGTTCTGGGCATAAGCCTGCTGCTGGCGGTGGTAGGCAGCCCAAGCGGCCTGGTTCTGGGCATAGGCCTGTTGCTGGGCTTGATAAGCAGCCTGAGCCTGAGCGGCGGTGTAGTTGCCAGCGGCGTAGTAGCCGTTTTGGGCCTGTGAGGAAGAGGGCGCTGCCAGAACGAGCAGGAGGAGGCAGAGGGAAGCCAGAGCAGCGAAAGCAGTGCGTAGAGCAGAGCTGAGGGCGAGTGGAGCGACGGATGGATGCATGGCTGTTGCGTATTATGGAAAATATATATTCCATAAATTCCATATCAACCATCCCTCATAGAAATGTGCTAATTACGTAAATTTGAGAAAAGAGACCGCATGACGAAAACATGTGATTGGAAAACCTGCTGCAGAAGCTCAGAGCCTTATGGAATGGGCCAATGGCAGGCAAAATCATCCGTCTTGAAGCTCCCCTAGCAAGTGCGCCAGGTTGGGCTTTGAAAACCCAAACAGCTTGCTGGCCTATCCCCTGTTAGTATCACGCAAAATTCGCCCCGCTGCTCACTCACCGCGCAGGGCCATTTGCAGTGCTTTTTCGTATTGATTGCGAAAGGTATCGCTGAGTTGGCGGGCGAGGCGAGCCTCCTGGATTTTATCGCGGGAAGAGAGCGTGGCGCGAATGCTGCCTGTGGCGCTGTCATAAGGCACGCGGGAGAGGTCCTGCATGACGATGAGTGCCCGCTCGGCGGGCTTGCTATGGCTGTGGATGGCCTGCCACGCGGCTTTGAGCTCCTCATGCGGATCGACGCATAATACGCGGACGAGGAAACGAATGGAACTGAATGCCGCAGCGGTCAGCTCTGGCCGGTAAGTGAATGATTTCGCTTTCTCAAATGGCATCTCGTCTGCGTCACTCATGTGTTTCAGATTCTCAGGTGTGTAAAAATCACGCCGCACGCTGAGACGGCGCAGCGCCTCTGCACCAGGGCCGCCGGGCTCACCTGCGCGGTAGCACCAGAGCCGCTGCCCTTCATCACTGAGCACGAATTCGATGAAAGCCGTCGCTAACTCGGCATCTGCCGCACCGCGAAACATCCCGATGGGATCGACACTGACGCTCGTGCCGCCCTGAGGTGAGATAAAGCCGATACGACAGGTGCCGTCCTCTCGCTTCCCCGCATCCTCCTGCGCCCGGCGGCCGTAGAAGTCGATGCACATGCCCGCAGCGGCTTCGCCACGCAGGACATCGAGTGGGATCTTGGTGGAGGTATCGGAAAAGTAGCGAGCGTTTGCCGCGATGCGCTGAATGAGTGCGAGGCCATTCGTCCAGCCCTGGGCGAGTTTTCCTTCGGCGGAGAGTTTTGTATATGCGGCATTGGCCATGGCGGCCTGCATTTCTTGCTGGAGTAGCATCTCGAAGACCTTTGCGACGCTACCGCTCTTGGCGGGATCTGTGAGTGCGATCTGGCCAAAGTAACGCGGATCGGCCAGATCGGACCATGCCGTGGGTTCCTTTTTGATTCCGAGCCGCTGGAGCACGTCTTTGTTATAAACGATACCACTGCTGGAGATGCAGGCACCGCTCCAGCGGCCCTTCGGATCACGGAAGGGCTCCCCGCTGACATTTTCAGGAATCGCCGCATCGGTGAACCAGGCGGGATTTTTCTTCATGAGGGAGGTGAGGCCGGTTTTTTCGCCATCACCAGCTACGAGCGTGCCTGCACGGGCCTGGGACTCGAAATCATAGGAACCGCCCCCGAAGAAGACATCCACGCCGATGCCAATGTTGGAGGCCAAAAAGGCCCGCCGTGCCTCGCTGTCACTTTTGTCAGAAAGGAAGCTCTGTGCGATGTCAGGGCTCCACTCGCGGCCCAGGTCACGCTGCCAGTGCTGCTGGAAGGCGGCGGTGTACTCGCTCTTGAGCAGCGCAGCGATCTCTGAGGTGCCGCCAGGCACACGCCAGTCGATGTAGAGCACCTGCCCTGTTCGCTCACGCCATTTCGCGGCGAAGGCAGGCCCGAATGCATCGCGGATGAGTCCCGGATGCGGCGTCATGATGACGAGTCTGCGATCAAAATGGCGCGGAGAGGTGCTAGCCGCCGGTTTGAGCAAAAAAGGACCGATCAGCACCAGCAGCATCGCCATGCTTACTCCTACCTCTTTGCGCCGAGGGGCGACCCAGGCGGCGGCTTTTTGCACGAGCGGATGTTCCAGCAGCTTTCTCATGATGGCTGTGTGGTTCACTTGCGGATGATGACGACATCGAACATCGGTGCCATCACGCGCACGTCTTCATCCGATGGAGTGCGCACGGCGTAGGGGTTCATCTCGCAGACTTTGAGGACGGTGCCGTTTTGCATCTGGAGCTGATACTGCGCGGTGGAGCCAAGATAGGTGGTGTCGATGATCCGGCCAGGGAGACGATTCGGACTATCAATGACGTGGTGAAAGGTCAGCGACTCCGGCCGGATGCTCAAGATGACCGGCTGGCCCGCTGTCGGCACCCAGTCACTGGTATGCAGACGGCCACGCAGCACTCCACAGGGCGTCTCCACGTCATAAAAATTCTCCCGGCTGCTCTCGCGGATGAAGCGACCTTCGAGGATGTTCGTTTCACCGATGAACTCGGCCACCATGCGAGAGGAGGGATGGCGGTAGATTTCCTCCGGCGTGCCGACTTGAGCCAGATGTCCCGCCTCCATCACCGCCATGCGATCTGCCATGGATAGAGCCTCATCGCGATCATGGGTGACATAGACCGCTGTGAGTCCGTGGTGCTTGCAGATGCGGCGGATCTCCGCACGCATTTCATGGCGCAGCTTCGCATCCAGATTGGACAGTGGCTCATCGAGTAGCAGGCACTTGGGCCTGATCACCAGTGCCCGCGCCAGCGCCACACGCTGCTGCTGGCCACCGGAGAGCTGCTGGATCTTCCGTGAGCCCATGCCTCCGAGCTGCACCTGATCCAGCGCCTCTGCCACGCGGTGCTCGATCTCCTGCTGCGACCGCCGCCGCTCCTGGAGACCGAATGCGACATTCTGCGCCACATTGAGATGCGGCCACAGCGCATAGCTCTGAAACATCATGCCCGTTTCCCGCTGATGCGCAGGCACCTGCGTCACATCCGCTTCATCGAAGAAAATACGGCCACTGTCCGGTGTGTAAAAACCTGCGATATGCCGCAGCAGCGTCGTTTTACCGCAGCCGCTCGGCCCTAGGAGGAAAAATAGCTCTCCTGCGGCGATTTGCAGGTCCACACCACTCAGCACAGTGCTGCCGCTGAAGCGTTTCGTGAGTTCCTGGATTGTGATGGTGACCATGCGGCGGCGTAAAAAGGTGAACCCCGGTTGTAGGGGGACGATCCGCCGTGGTCAAGAGATCATCCACTCACGTCCATATCCATCCCTAGCATGACCTGCGCCGCCTGATCAGCAGTCCCAATGCACTCGCCATCAGCAATACTCCCCGTGTCGGCTCCGGTGCATGAGCCACCTCGAAACTGATCGCCTGCCCACTGAAGATGCCATTCAAGTCCTCTTGCCGATATCCATAACTCGTGGCCGCCGTCGTCGCTGTGTAGCTAAAAGGTTGCGCCACTGCCGTCGTTGTCGGATTGCGGATGGAGTTGGCCGTGAGCACCAGATTCGGATTCCAAGATGTCGTCGTATAGGGCGAAAGCTCCCCTTCTCCGATAAAGGTCGTCAGCTCACCATTGTTGAAGGTCTGCGCCGGAGCCAGCCAGCGTCCGAAGACTGGCTTATCAAAGGTGTAGGTCCAGGTCACGGGGCCACCGCTCACGGCGGGTTGCAGCAGCGACATCGTCGCCCACGCACGAGAATCAGGATTTGAGCCATAAGGCTCTGCCGTCACCGTGACATGGATACCCGCCAACTCAGTCGAGACAGCTCCCAGATCAAAATTGGACACCACCACCCCAAAACCATCAATGTCCGAGTCATAACTGGTAAGCCCCAGCATTGACAAATTCACCGAGAAATAAGCCGTGGATGCCAGCAAAGGCGAGGCCAGCGATAGGAAGCAAAGAGCAATGAATGAAAAGGCAGCGCGGAGGGAGGAATTATAACAAACCATATTTTCAATAAATTCCAGTCTTGCCAAGGATCAAGGCTTTTGGTTCGTAAAACGTGACTTTTTCAAAAACTAATATTTCACAGCTAATTAATATTTGAAAAAACTAAGCGCTTCGCAAATATGAACCAACTCACCACTCTTGATTTTCAAAAATGCGAAACGCTCCTTTGGACACCTACAACTTTAAACAGGTCAATTTCACCCAATTCATCCTTATACTAACATTCCTGTTCAGCAGCGGATTGACGCCATCCTTCGCTGTAAGCGTTCTTTGGGACACCGACTTTTCCCTTCTACCCGTCACCCCCGGAGCGAGCGTCAACAATACGACAAATCCTTGGTGGCAAAGCTCCTCTCCCAAAAGTCGATTTCTGATCGATGACAACCTGCTGGTCATCGCCTCCCAACCAGGACATATCCTCAGCAATATCAATCCGATCTTGATTGGTGGCAATGGGGACGTCGTCCTGGAATTACTCATTCGCACAGACGAGCCCAGCACACTCAGCATCCGAGCAAACAGCGGCATCTTTGACTCGGTCGGTGGTGTAATCCGTGGCGACACATTAGAGGTGCCATCCATCGACGAACCCACCTTTTCCTGGGTCACCTTTCGCTGGCAGCAGCAGCTAGCAGATAGCTACCAAGACTATAGCATCTGGGGAGAAGAGGCCACCGCCACCGCGACCTCCTCCGCCACATCCACGCCCCTTACCTTCTCCCTCGCCTCGATTGATAACCCCTTCTACTTAGCCGCTGCTCGACTCACATTCACGGCCACTGCAGCACCTGAGCCTAGTCGAGGACTCCTTATCTTCTGCGGACTCGCATTCCCACTGCTACGCCGTAAACGCTCCGCCATCCAGATGGCCAAAAAACGGAGAATTTCTTGAGGCTGAACGATGTGCCTCACAACCGTGAGAGCGACTCCCAATTCTCATCGGCCCATTTTGGCCGCTGATCACCGTTTTGGCCCGCTTTGAGGCCCTTTTCGGCACCTTCCGCACCCTTTTCCGCCTCCCGGGCAGCGCTTTGCCCCGATCCCGCTCACCTGATTCGCATTCCCGGTTCGTTCGTTCGTTTCGAGAGTGAGAATCGCGTCACAAAAGTGAGAATTAAAGGCCAGCAGGATGACGAGCAACGAAGCCAGCCATGCTGCGGCTCTTCACACGCCATCTCGGGCCCTCGCCCACGCTACCACCGCTGGTGTCCATGCGCAGTCCGCAGATCGTCATGAACACATGCTCCCCTGGCTTCACCCACACCGTGATGAAGCGGCCCTGACCCGCTTCGCCATAGTTCATGAAAGCACCGCTGGCCAAAGGCGCACGCAACAGTCCCGCTTTGATCAGCACATAGCTGACGCTGCCACTGCAATCATAAGCACTGTCTTCCACGCTGGCGTGGCCACCGCCGCGCAGGTAGGGCTTGTTCTGAATCTTATTAGCCGCATACACAGCATGCTGCACCGCCGCAGGAGCACCGGAGGCGAGGGAAGCAAAACGACCATCAAAACGGATCGAGGAAGAGCCACCACCGCCGATGGCCGCCTGCGGAGCTGCCTGACGAGGAGCGGGAGCCGCCTGGCGTGGAGCAACAGCGACCGCACGCGGAGCCGCAGCCTGCTGCTGACGCGGAGCACGGCCCGCAGCAGCCTGTTGGGCATGGTAAGCCGCCCAAGCGGCTTGGTTCTGGGCATAAGCCTGCTGCTGGCGGTGGTAGGCAGCCCAAGCGGCCTGGTTCTGGGCATAGGCCTGTTGTTGGGCTTGATAAGCAGCCTGAGCCTGAGCGGCGGTGTAGTTGCCAGCGGCGTAGTAGCCGTTTTGGGCCTGTGAAGAAGAGGGCGCTGCCAGAACTAGCAGGAGGCAGAAAGCGGCCAGAGCAGCGAAAGCAGTGCGTAGAGCAGAGCTGAAGGCGAAGGGTGTGGCGAGGAGGAGCATGGCAGATGCGTTGTTATGGAAAATATATCCTCCATAATAACCACATCAACTATTTCTCATAGAAATGTGATAAATTCGTAAATTTGAGAAAACCGACCTCGCGAGAAGCTCCTAGCTGTTCGAATAGGCCGTATAGGTCCTATGGGGCCTATTCGACCTATCCGACTTATCCGAACGCACCCTTCAATTAAGAGCCCCCTCGGAAACGGCGTTCCTGTGTACACCAACCTTGCCAGAGGCAAAAGAGCGCCTAGTATCTACCCGCAGTTTTCAGAGCAGCCCCCTTACCGCTCCGAAGCCGCGCCCCCTGACCGCGAAACAAACCTGAATGCGCCTTCTCGTCTCTCCTGACGGCGCAGGATGTGCCCTCTCGCCCGGATGTGTGATCCGCTGGGACGCCGCTTCGTGATGTCCGCCTTCACGGACAGATTTGAGCATCCGGGACGGTACCCACCGGCGCTGGAGACTGTGCCCGCCACCTGCGGCACCGCACCGGCCCCTTTTCCCAATCGGCCCCTGCGGAGCCTGGCTGACATGCGCGGACGAGGCCTACCATGCCTGTCCGCTGCCCGCCTCAGCCCCTGCCGCCGTGATCCGAGGCCCTGCTAAACAACCGAACCCAATACAAGCACCTAGATAAACATGTCCTATAACAACGAAAACAACGGCAATCGCAACCGTAACCGCCGCCGCCGCGGACGCGGCAGCCGACACGGCTCACCTGGCAGTGAATCCAACGGTGGTCGCCCTGCCTTCAAGACCATCGACGAACGCAGTGGTTTCGAGAAGCTCATGAACAAACTGAGCCTCGGTATCTTCTGCAAACCAAAGACCTCCAGCAGGCCCCAACAGGCTCCGAAGACGAATGTTACCATCGTCAGCTCCGCAGGTGGTCCAAGCTCCGGCAATGCGCCACGCCAGCCCCGTGCTGAGGGTGGTGGGCAGCCTCGTCCACCGCGTGAGCCCCGTGCTCCACGTGAGTACGTGCCAGCCGTGCCTGCGGATGTGAACACAGAACGCCTCTATGTGGGCAATCTGAGCTACGACGCTACGGAGAGTGATCTCTTTGAGCTCTTCCAGGGAGTGGGCAGCGTGAAAAACGCTGAGGTCGTAGTCCATAGCCGCACGCAACGTTCCAAGGGCTTTGCCTTTGTGACGATGGGCAGCGTGGAGGAGGCCCGCCGTGCGGTGCAGGAGCTTACCAACAAGGAATTCATGGGACGTCCGCTCCAAATCAGTGGTGCAAAGCCCAGCAATCGCTCTGACCGCGATGACGCTGGCGAGTCCCACCGCGACGAATCCGAAGTGGAAGCCGCTGAGGAGGCCGCAGCCAAAGCTGCATCTGCCGCTTAAGTGATGGCAGAGTTCCTTTTTTCGTGAACGACACCGAGCGCAGGCCACTATGGCCTGCGCTTTTTTTCGCCTACTCACGGGTTCATTTCCTTGAAAAGAATGTGTAATTTCCACTGAACAAGCAGACTCGATGCGCATCTACTCTTTCATCAGCTTTTTATGACTCCCCCCATTATCCAAGATCGCGAGAAAGATCCCTCCCACACGCTCGGCGGCGCTTCGGTGCCTCCACCGACACCGCAGGAGAAACGTGAAGAGGATAAATACTGCTCCGAGCTCGTTGATCGCGTCCTTTTGCGTGGGCCGAATCCACGACTGAAGGAATTCTCGCTGCTCATCAGTGTGGTCGCGGACTTTTTGCGCGGATTCCGTGCTCTGCACTTTGTGGGACCATGCGTGACGGTCTTTGGCAGTGCTCGCTTCGATGAAAATCACCGGTACTACAAACTGGCTCGGCAGATGGGTGCCGCGCTCTCCAAAATGGGCTTCACCGTGATGACTGGCGGTGGCCCAGGGATCATGGAGGCCGCCAATCGCGGCGCGAAGGATGTACGAGGCCGGAGTATCGGCTGCAACATCAAGCTCCCCTTTGAACAAAGTCATAATCCCTACCTCGACCGCTGGGTCACGATGGAGCACTTCTTTGTGCGCAAAACATTGCTCATCAAATACAGTTACGGCTTCATTATTTTGCCCGGTGGCTTTGGCACGATGGATGAGATGTTTGAGGCGCTGACACTCATTCAGACCAAAAAAATCCGCAACTTCCCCATCGTCATCATGGGTTCAGAGTTCTGGGGAGAGATGCGGCAGTTCATGGATGCGATGCTCGCGGGCGGCACGATCAGCCCAGAGGACTTGCAGCTCTTTAAATGGACGGACGACATCGATGAAGCAGTGGCCCACCTCGAAGAGCACGCCGTGAAGCAATTTGGACTCACGATTGCCCGAGGCATGCCACACAGCTCATCACTGCTGGGCGAGCAGGAGCTCGTCATCACGGAGCCATTCTGATTTCTCCAGCCTGCACATGTCCGATCACATCATCACCCTACCAAACGGCCGGAAGCTGGGTTACGCCGAATACGGCGACCCACACGGTGAAGTGGTGTTCTACTTTCACGGTTGGCCTTCTTCGCGTTTGCAGGGCAGCCTTTTTGATGAGCAGGCTAGAGAGAGGGGGCTCCGCCTTATCTGCCCAGATCGACCAGGTATAGGCCTCTCCGAGGCACAGCCGGGGCGCACACTCACGGACTGGCAGCACACGCTCACTGCGCTGGCGGCTCATGTAGGCGCGGATAATTGGCACGTTCTCGCTTGGTCTGGTGGCGGGCCTTATGCATTGGCGACAGCGCTATTGCTGCCAAAACGCGTGCTCAGTGTCAGCATCATCTGCGGAGCCCCTCCGCTGAAATTCCTCGGCGACCGAGAGATGTTCTGGATCTACCGCGTCATGATCCAGCTACGCAGCCTCTTCCCCACGGTGCTCGCAGGCATCCTGAAGCTGGGTGGTCGTATCGCACGCGGCAGACCAGATCGCTTCCCTCTGACATTGCTCATGCGCATGCTCGGAGAGGAGGACCGCCGGGTGCTGCTCCTGCCTGGGATCTTTGACGTCGTACGGGCAGCCACACTCGCCGCGCTGGACAGGCCTGCGGCGGATGTCATCGCGGATGCAGACATTTATCTGCATGAGTGGGGCTTTGAAGTCAGCCAGATCACCGCTCCCATCCGCTTTTGGCATGGGAAGCAGGATAAAAACATCGACTGGTCCTACACACAGCGCCTAGCCTCACTGCTGCCGCATGCCACGACGCACTGGTCTGAGAAAGATGGCCACTACTCGCTGCCAGTGACACATGCCGAGGCTGTCCTGGATGCGATCCGCCCACTCCCACCGGCCTCCCCCACCCAACAAGCCAACCAGGGACGACCAGACGGCCTGATGACGCAGATTCTCAAGTCGATCCGCAAGTGAGCCCTGAGGTGCCCGGACTCCCCGTTTTGGCCCTCCACCTTCCGCTGGCAGGTCGAGTCAAAATTTGACTCCCGTGCATGCCTCGCTTGAGAGTGCCCGCCCTAACATGGAACTCACCCCGATCGTCGAAGCCCTTCTTTTTGCCTCCCAGGAGCCCCTGGGCCTGCCACAGATGTGCACGGCGGTCAAAGAGACTGCCAAAGACATCCGTGAGGCCGCTACCGGTGAAGATGGCGTCTGTACCGCTCCTGAGTGGGTCGCACCCCTCATGGACACGACGGAGGAGCAAATCCGCGCGGCTATCGACACGCTAATCCTGCGCTATGAGGAGGAGAAGCATTCATTCACCCTGGCTGAGAGGGCGAATGGCTGGCGTATCTGTGCACGCGGTGAATATGCCGAGTGGTGCCGCGCTCTCTACCCTGGTAAAAAGATCCAACGCCTCAGTCAGCCAGCGCTGGAGACTCTGGCCATCATCGCTTACCGCCAGCCCATCACCAAAGCAGGTGTCGAGGCCGTCCGTGGCGTCTCCGTCGATGCGATGATGCAGCAGCTTGTCGATCGCGGTCTGGTGAAAATCGAAGGCCGGGCAGATCTACCTGGCCGCCCGCTCCTTTACGGCACCACGGAGGCTTTCCTCGATCATTTTGGCGTCAAATCGCTCGATGAGATGCCGAACTCCCAGGAGCTCCGCCGAGTGAAACTCCCCGCGGCTGAGTCCGAGCAGCCGGGTGCCAGTTCCTCGCCCCAGGAGGAGCAGCTCGCCCTCGCCCCTGTCGCACCTGCTGCCACAGCCACACCGGCTAGTGACGCTGATTCTGGCGAAGAATAATTTCCCTACCCTACGCCTGCGGCCATGCTCTCCCTACCTGAAGTCCGCACCAAGATCGATCACATCGACCGCGATCTCCTCCGACTCCTCAATGAGCGAGCCGAGCTGGTCCACGCCGTCGGCGAAATCAAGCGCAAGGACGATCTCGACATCTACGTCCCCGGACGTGAAGACCAGCTCCTGCGCCGCCTGGTGGAGCTCAATACGGCACAAAATGGCCGCCTGACCGAGAGGGCGATCCGAGCGATTTTCCGCGAAATCATGAGCGCTGCGCTGGCACTGGAGGACAGCCTAAAAATCGCCTACCTCGGCCCCGCAGGCTCCTGGACTCACCAGGCAGCAGTGAACAAATTCGGCCACTGCGTCGAGTACATCGCCGAAGCCAGCACCGAGGCCGTTTTTAGCCGTATCCAGGCCCAAAAGGCCGACTACGGAGTGCTACCCATCGAACACAGCTCCGAGGGGGCCGTGCATCACACACTGGATCATCTAGCAGGCAGTGACTTGAGCATCTACGCAGAGGTTTTGTGGAAGGCAGATGCCGCTGTCATGGCGCAGAGCCCCCATACGCCGATCACCGCCATCCACGGTCATCCGCAGCTCATCGCCCACTGCCGCCCCTGGCTCGTTTCGAGCTTCCCTGGGGCAGAGCTCGTCGAGAGTGCCAATTCCAGCTCCGCTGCGGATGCCGCCGCTCGTGATCCAGCCATCGCCGCACTGGGCACTCCGCTCGGAGCAGAGCTGCATGGGCTCCGCGTACTCGCCACCTCCCCACGCGAGTATGCGACGCAGACACGCTTCATCGTGCTAGGCCGCCGCAGCGGCCCGCCATCGGGTAATGACAACACCATGCTCATGCTCGATGCACGGGACCGAGTCGGCTCGCTCATGGAGATGCTGCAAATCTTTGCCTCCAAAAACGTCAATGTGCGGCAGATCGAAAACCGCCCCGTCCCTGGTGAGGTAAGCGGCCGCCAGGCACGCTTCTTCCTCGAAATCAGCGGCCACCACAACGATCCCCCACTCCAGGACACACTGCGTGCTCTGGAGGCACAAAATGTCAGCGTCAAAGTCATCGGCAGCTACCCTGCTCCATCGTGGGTCGAGGAGCGCTGAGATAGCGCTGCTCAAGTCCCCTGGGGCATCAAATTCTAGCCGACAGGCGTGATTTGGCGGCATAAGCTGCATCCGCATGAACCTAGAACGACTTTTTGATCAGATGCGTGCCCAGCGAGGTCCCGTGGACATCGCAATCATCGGCGGCGGTGCGACAGGACTCGGTGCCGCTGTGGATGCCGCCTCGCGTGGCCATAGCGTGGTGCTGGTGGAGCAGTCAGACTTTGCCAAAGGCACCTCCAGCCGCAGCACCAAGCTGGTCCACGGTGGCGTACGCTATCTGAAGCAAGGGAACGTCTCCCTCGTGCTAGAGGCCCTGCGTGAGCGTGGGCTACTCTGCCGGAATGCACCGCACCTCGTGCGCAGTCTGCCCTTCGTCATTCCCAGCTATCACTGGTGGGAAGGGCCCTTTTACGGCATCGGGCTCAAAGTTTATGACACCCTAGCGGGGCAACTCGGGCTTGAGCCATCACGCTTTCTCAGTCGCAGTGAAATGATGACACTGCTACCCACGCTGGAGAGTGAGGGACTGGATGGCGGCGTGGTGTATCACGACGGGCAGTTCGATGATGCTCGTCTAGCCGTGCATCTAGCACAGACAGCGGTTAATCATGGTGCCGTGGTGCTCAATCACACCCGCTGCGCAGGTTTGATCAAAGAAAACCACCATCTCGCCGGAATCCGCGTGGAGTGCATGGAAACCGGTGCCCAACATGAGCTGCGTGCACGCTGCGTGATCAATGCGACTGGCGTCTTCGTCGATGAAGTGCGGAAAATGGACGAAGCTGGTGCTAGTGGACTCGTCACACCCAGTCAAGGAGTGCATCTGGTGCTGCCGAAGGAGTTTTTACCCGGCAAAACCGCCATCATGATCCCGCGCACGGATGATGGGCGGGTGCTCTTCGCCGTGCCATGGCATGACCGCGTGATCGTCGGCACCACTGACACTCCTGTCTCGAATGTGAGCCTGGAACCACGCGCCTTGCCAGAGGAAGTGGACTTTCTCATGACACACGCTGCACGATATCTCACTCGTGACCCGAAGGTGACTGATGTGCTGAGTGTTTTTGCCGGATTGCGCCTCTCGTGGCCTCCAAGGAGGCTGGGAGCACTGCCGCACTCTCCCGCGATCACACCATCCTCGTTTCCGACTCTGGGCTGCTCACCGTCACAGGCGGGAAGTGGACGACCTACCGGCGCATGGCAGAGGATGTCATCGATCATGCCGAGATGGTGGGCGGAATGGGCCCCCGCCGCTGTGTGACGCATGAGCTGCGAGTGCATGGCGCAGAGACGGTGCTCTCCCCGGACGATCCACTCGCCGTCTATGGCTCGGATGCAGCCCGCATCCGTGATTTGGCCAGAAATAGACCGGAGCTAGCCACCCGGCTCCATCCGCGGCTCGATCTGACGGGCGCGGAGGTCCTCTTCCATGTGCGCCATGAAATGGCACGCACCGTGGGGGATGTGCTCGCCCGCCGCAGCCGTAGCCTACTGCTAGATGCCGCCGCCAGCATGAGCACTGCGCCCATTGTCGCTGAGCTGATCGCGCCAGAACTCGGCTGGAATGCAGAAAAATGTGCCTATGAGGTGGAGCGCTTCCAAAGACAAGCTGCCGGCTATTTGCTGGAATAAGTGCCTGATATGTCTGTCATGAGCGTGATTTGGCCCTTGCGCCTTTGAGGAATCATGGAAGTCTGACGGCCCTCCATTCTAACCAACAGACCTCCAAGACAACCCCATGGGACAGCAACTCAATAAGATCGTCAAACGCCGCCGCCGGAAGAAGTACCTCGCCCGCAAGAACGCCCTCGTCAAAGCTGGCGTGAGCCGCAAGTCCCGTCTGGCCGCAAAAGCTGAAAAGCCTGCCGCCAAAAAGGCCGCCGTCAAAAAGCCCGCTGCAAAGAAAGCCGCCAAGCCCAAGACTGACACCGCCCCTGAGGCTGCTGCTGCCGCCGCAGAGTGATCCGCCTCACGAGTGATCTCGTGAATCCATTTCAGACGCCATGAGCATCAAGCTAGCTTTGATCCTCATGGCGTTTTTCTTGCCCTAGTGCCGAGTTGCAGCCGCGACGATGCTCGCCAGCTTGCTCCCGCTTTATGCTCCTGATCATCGACAACTACGACTCCTTCACCTACAACCTCGTGCAGTACTTTGGCGAGATGGGAGCCGTCATGGAGATCCGCCGGAATGATCAGATCACTCTGGAGGAAATCGCCAAGCTCAAACCGGACCACATCTGCATCTCACCCGGCCCATGCACTCCCAAGGAGGCCGGCATCAGCTGCGCAGTGATCGAGCGCTTTGGCAAAACCACCCCACTGCTCGGTGTATGCCTCGGGCATCAAGCTATCGGTCATGTCTTCGGCGGTGATGTCGTCCGTGCAGGACGGCTCATGCATGGCAAGACCTCCATGATTCGCCACCAGGGGCAATCCGTCTTCAAAAACATGCCCGCACCGTTTGAGGCCACGCGTTACCACTCGCTCCTCGTGAAACGGGACACGCTGCCAGACTGCCTAGAAATCACCGCTACCGCTGGGGATGATGAGAGCGAGATCATGGGCCTACGGCATAAAGAACTCCCTATCCATGGGGTGCAGTTTCACCCAGAGTCGATCCTCACTCAGGATGGGAAGAAGCTGCTGAAGAACTTTCTGGAGATGTGAGCCTCCGGCGCAGGCAAAGGATGCGAGTGCTTCCATAAGTGCGATCTGCTAACAGCTCCCAATGCTGCGGATCATGCTGGGGAGGCTTTCGATCATCGAGCGCTTCCAGGAGCAAAATCCCGCCAGGAACGACGATCTGGCTCAAGGCCGATTCTTGGAACAAACGAGCCGTGAAGTCGATATCGGTCGCATGGTGCTTGTAAGGCGGATCTGCGAAAATGAGGTCAAAAACTCGTCCATCGGCACGCAGCAGCTCCAAGAGGCGAAAAACATCACTTTGACGCACCGTGGCACCTGTGAGTCGTGTTTTGGCCACATTGCGGCGAATGACCTCGCAGGCGGCGCGGTCCTGATCCGCCAATATGGCACTGGCAGCTCCACGACTGAGGCATTCGAGGCCAAAGGCTCCTGAACCCGCGAATAAATCCAGCACATGAGCACCAGGGATCACCTCCGCGAGCATCGAGAACACGGCCTGTCGCACGCGGTCCTGAGTGGGCCGGGTGACAGACTTGGGGACTTCGAGCGGGATGCCCCCTGCACTGCCGGAGATGAGGCGCATGATGGTTGGGTTCGTAGATCCTAAATCAGACTCTGGGTTTCATGCGAAGAGGGCTCAAGGCAGGGCTGCCTCGTCCCATATCCATAGCTTTTGCCACGCACTGGACTCGACCCACCCGCGTAGAGGCTCGTCACCGCCAGCGACCTCGATGTAGCTCCAGGTTTCATGCTGTTGGATTAAGCGTGCTTGGCTACCAGGTGGTAGATCGAGCTGCGCGGCACTGGTGAGCGTTGCAGCCGCATACAGACTCGTCTCTGGCGCCGTAATGACGATCACATCATGCACCCGCGATGGCGCAGCGGGGCGCAGCGTCGCGAGTGCGGCAGATGGCAGGCATAAACCCACTCCGAGCAGCACTAGCAGCACCACCAGCAGTCTCGGCCTCGCATTCTGCGCAGATGCCCGCCCGATCAGCACCCGCCACGCTAGCGCGAGGAGGACTAGCCATGCTCCCGCAGTGGCGATGAGCACCCAGGTATCCTTTGGCAGCAGCAGACTCCACTGCCCCAGCGTAGATGGCTGCGGCACGACAAAAAAACGCAGCTTTTCATCCAGTAGCCGCAGATTCTGCCGCAGCTCTGGATTGAGCGGATCGAGCAAGGCAGCACGCTGATACCAGAGTGCGGCGCGGCCCATATCATTCTGCCGGAAGCGTGCATGGCCGATGATGTTAAAAACATCCGCACTCAGCAGCGGGGCATCCTGGCGTAGGATGTTCTCTGCGAAGTATTGCGCCTTGGTGAATTCACCATTCTCCAGATGCTCACGGGCCTGGTCATAGAGTTTTTGCGCAGCACCTCGGTCTGCCGCCTGCGCAGGCAGGATGGAGGCGGCGAATAGCAGGGTGATGACCGCTGCTTGCATCAAGGGGCGCAGGGCTGTGAGGATATTGCGCCGCTCTTTGGTCGTGAGTGCGGGAGCCTGCGTGCCTGCTTGGAAGCTAACTTGTTCGTAGCGGTCCAAAATGAGCTTCAATTCTGCATCCTTCACTTCTCCACCCTCATGAGAGCGCTGAATGAAATAGGCCGCACGTTGCAGAAAGGTGCGATCATCCAGCCCTCGTTGCTCCAGGGTGCCCCAAAGTGAGCGCAACTCACCACGCAGCCCGGTGGTCTGCTCCGCACGGCGTTTGCGCAACATGGCAGTCATCAGCGCCAGTGCCAATGCGGCCACTGGCACTCCCTGTGCGGCCCAGAACCGTGTATTGGCCAGTAGAGAGGCCTGCGGTACGGCAGAGCGCCAACTCGGCTGTGCAGGCACACGCACGAGGATGTCACTGAGCTCTGGCTTCGGCTGCAAGACAGGTGGCGGCTTTGGCACTGCACTGGCTGGGCCTGAGGCGGCAGACGCGGTTCCGGGCCCTTCCAAGGCGGCAGCCGTGCCCGGCTTCACATTCACCGGGAGCGGCTGCGTGCTCACTGTGATGTAGCGCTTCTGCGTGGGACTGAAGTAGCTCAATTCAAATGGTGGAATCTCCGTGAGTTGCCGCTCTGGCACGAAAATCTGCATGAACCCAATGCGCCGTGGCGAACCCGGCGGGAGGTAGGAAGAGATTTGATTGGGATCTTGCGGACCATCCACATTGTAGCGCTTGGCGGGGTAGCCACGCCAGCCATCTGGCTTGGTCATGAGTGGCGCATTGATTGCATCGAAGTTGCCCACGCCTTCAATCATGAGCTTGACCTCAAGCGGGTCGCCCACTGCGACATCGGTCGGCGCAGCACCTGCTGCGAGTGTGAAATCACCCACGACGCCATAAAACGAGGCTGGCTTGCCCTCTTCTGGCAGAGGCAGGACATTGATTTTAACTTCATTGCTGCGGATGATTTCACGCCGCGCAGGCCCCATCGGCATTGCAAACATCTGGGCAAACCCTGGAGGCAAACGCATGCCCGGCATGCCGCGTGGATCCTGCATGAGCTGGAAAATCACCTCCATCGTCGCTGGTCCTGCACGCAGTTGGCCCGCCTTCATGGGAGAAAGCGTGGTTTGATATGAGTAGGCCATATACCCCACATCTCCGATCACGGTCTGAGAGGGCACCGCACCGTGCGGGAAGCGGGAAACAGCGACATCATTCTTCTCCACATTGATGAGGCCGAAACTCTGCACATTGAGGCTCCTGGGCACCAAAAGGGTGGCCTTGAGCGGTACGACCTCGCCTTGATACATCTCCGTTTTGCCGACTTCGAGCTGGAGGAGCGGTGTCGTCTGCTCGTCCTGCTGACTAGGCGTGGGGGCATCCGTGATGATGAGGCGGACGGGGTTTGTTTTCACCACATCACCGTCCACGAAGACGTCATGTGCCTGGATGGTGTACTCATCCGGCACATTGCCCCCGATTTGCCATGTGAAGGTATCCACCACGCTGCGCTGGCCAGTATTGCCGTCCACTTGTATCGCTCGCTGATGCTCGATTGCGGAGTTTTGGCCGAGTTGTGGTTGGAGGGTGAGCTGCGGCGGCTGGATGGAGGCGGCATTTCGCACCTCGATGACGTAGAGCACGGTTTGGCCGACTGCCGCTCGCTCAGGGTCCACATAGGCACGCACCGTGGCAGCGCGGAGTGCTGGGGTGATCAGAAGTAGCAGGAGAAACAGAAATCGGGGCATGAGGCTCAATGTTGGGAGAAAATCGGAGATGAAAATTACGTCGCGCACACGCTGGCTGTGGCCATTTTTAGGAAGGGGACAAGATTACCAGTCCTTATTATTGGGTGCAGGACGGCGGTATTGGTTGGAGTAGCGGTTCACCTCCCGTTTGTCCATGTAGTGCTCGATGAGAGATTCTGCCTGGCCGATGCTGTAACCCGTTTTTTCATTCACCTGGTTCCGCTGGTCTTTCCTGCGTGCATCACCACTGCCACTGGCGGCGACTTCTTTTTTGCTAATGCCACCTTTGCCGTCCTTTTCGCCCTTTTTGTCTCCATCTTCTTTGACGATGGTTTTATCGCCTTTTTTGCCATCTTTGCCCTCTCCCTCTTTGAAGGCCTCTTTGTCGCCTTTTTTGCCCTTGGGGTCCTCTTTGGCGACCTGAAGATTGCCCTGGGGCAGGTTTTTAGCGTCTTTACCACCGATGCCATCATCGCCGTCTTTTTTCTCGCCGGTTTTTTCAGCCTCCTGGGGCTCGCCCGCGCCATTGCCTTCGTCATCGCCTTCTTCTCCTTCTGCGCCTTCGCCCTCCTCACCAGATTGGCCTTTTTGTCCTTTTTGACCTTTGGCTCCTTTTTGGCCCTGCTTCCCTTTGTCGCCTTTTTTGCCGTTTTGCTGCTGCTCCATGAGCTCCAGTGTGCGGCGCAGTTCCTGGATGAGCTTGGTGACATGCTGACGGTTCGCTTTGAGCTCTGCGTTGTCGGGATCGAGCTTCAAAGCGGCGTCGATGTGGCTCAGAGCATCCTGCCAGCGCTTCATGGTGATCTGCGGCTGGCGGGAGAGACCGCGTGCGCCTTGCTCGAAAAGACTCAGTGAGATACCCCGGTGTGCACGCAGGCGCAGATCCGCATCTTGGCTCAGCAGCGACTCACTGAAGCTGCGCACCGAAGCATCAAAGTCCTGCAAATGATGCTCTGCCAATCCACGGCCAAAAAACAGCTCCCCACGGGCTGAGGAATCGTAAGCGCCATCTTCGAGCAGGCGGTCGTAGAGCTTTGCTGCGTGGTCGTACTCTTTGTCACGCAGAGCAGCATCCGCCTCAGCTGGAGCGGGTGATGCTCTATGCAAAAGAGAATTCAGTGAGACAGCCTGCAACTCCGCGACGCCCAGCAACAAGGCCAGGACGGCTGCGGTGGTGAAGAATGGTGTCCGTAAGGATGCGCTCATGCCTGCTACCAAAGCGCGATTCCCCTTCCCTGTCGAGAAAATGCCTGCTGTTCTCCGAGGGCGATCAGGCCGCCTTTAGCACCTCATGGGTGTGGATGGCGGGATTAACGATGTCACGGACGAACTGATGCGGCTCTGCGCCTTCACCAAAGACGTAAATCCGCGTGCGAAGCACGAGTTTGGTGATCTCAAAGCCGGCGTCCTGGGTGTTGCGGTGGTAGTTCAGGATCATCTCCTTCTCCAAATCGAGAGCGGCACCTTTCATGCCGTATTCGAGCACAAAGGCCGCTTTGTCGAAAGCGGGAGCCCCGCCCGTACGGGCCTCTTGGCTGATGGGATCGACGAGCACGCGGTGGACGAAGGCATCGAGCTTCTCGGCATCACCAGTGAAGTCGAGCTTATAGACACGGCCTTCGCGGTACTTGAGTGGCAGCGGATGCGGAGCGTAGAGGAGCTTGTGGCAGTCGCTTTCGGTGTCGAATTTTCCGAGGATTTCGAAGGTTTTGGTCATGGTCAGTGCGACTGCGTCCGTAGCGAGGCGTGACTGCCGCGCAAGTCGCGAAGAAGCCGCCTCATTTCCCAGCCGCACCCGCTTTCGCCGCGAGATCCGCCTCAATGCGCTGGCGGATGGCCTCCAGAGAGGAGTTTTTCAGCAAAATGATGCCGTCTGGCCCGATGAGGTGCAGCGTGGGGAATGCCCGTGGGGCGTAGAGCGTGGTGTTCGGCCCGCTGTTGGTGTTATCGAGGATGTGGCGGAAGTTCGCGCCATTTTGGGCGATGGCGTTGCGTGCTTCGCTTTCGAGATCGGTGTTCACGCCGAGGACGGCGATGGGCTTGGCCTGGCTCTCCTGCGCATAGGCACTGAGAATGGGCATCAGTCCATGGCATGCGTGGCACCAGCCGCCCCAGAAGGCGATGACGACATGCTTGCCACGGTAATCACTCAGTTTGCATTCTTTGCCGTCCTGGTCTTTGCCCTGGATGGCGGGCGCTTCGCAGCCGGGCTGCAAATTGGCCATTTCAAAGAGCATCTTGGAGGCTTGGTCGTTGAGCTTGAATCCCTGGATCGTGACATCGCTGAACTCAGCCGCCAGACGCTGAAAGCTCTCCATCGCGGTCTTCTTTGAGGCCTCCACGGTGGCTTTATCGAGCGCGGTATCGTAGTTTTTGAAATGCACCGCTCCGAGGGCATAGAGTGCCGCTGCGAGCTCGGGTCGGTTCGTGTTTTTTTCGACCACCGCCTTTAAAAACGGCTCGGCAGACAGGCCACGGTACTCGAATTGCTTCACTGTCTCTGCGATACCTGCGCTGGCAGCGTATTTCTCGGTGAGCAGTCTCAGCGCCTCTTGCCCCTCTGGATAGCTGGCACCGCTGATGGCTAGCCAGGTCACGGCTTTGACGGCATCCGCATCTTCAGGATTGGCCTTCACCAGCTCCATGAGTTTTTTCACACAGGGCTCGGCACTGGGGATGGTGCTGCGGTATTTCGCCTTTTCCTCCTCGGATGTGGCGTGGATGATTTTCAGTGTGTTTGCGCGGACAGAGTTCTCGTAGTCGTCGATCTGCTTGCGGATTTCATCTCCGAGTGGGCCAGCACGCAGCGTGGACGCCGCCGTGAGTAGGATGAGGGCTAGAATACGGTGTGTCATGAGGCGGGAAAGGATACACGGCGACGGGATGCTCCGACAAACAGACCTGCGGCGAGGCAGAGCACCGCACCACCCGGCTCCGGCACCATATTGAATGACGCATACACATTGTCATACATCGTCACTGGTGCCCCGAAGTCGTGTACGCTGGAGGTGAGGGTGAAGAACTCAGGTGTGTCCCCCGTGCTAGGTGCCTCGACGCGGTATTGCCTGCCATCGATGAGGTCTTGGAGGGAGATATTGTAACCACCGGCACTGTTCGTCGTGCCAGAGGCTACTAGGGCATCGGTCACGGCATCATAGACCTGCACGAGGAAGCCTGACAGTCCCTCGCCCGCTGTGTAGATGCTATCCGAGACGATAACGTCATTAAAAATGGAGCCCGTGAGGATCGCATCCGAGATGTAGCTCGTCCCGGTAAAACGATACAGGCTTCCCATGTGCTGAGTGACGACCAATGGGCCGGTGGCGATCACATTCGTGCCCGGGATCGCTACGGACTGAAAGGCGATGCCGATTTCTTTGAACTCCGCATCCAGCAAGGCCACGCGGTGCCCGGCTGGGCTCTGGATACCATTGCCAAATGGCGCGATGCCATTGCCATCCTGGTCCCCCCAGTCGATCACCATGCCTGTGTGTCCATGGATGGTGCTTTGCGTCGCGGCGAAGAGGTTTTCCCCTGCTCGGAGCCAGTTCGCACCATAGCCACCCGCCTGGATACGCTGGTCGATGGTGAGTCCGTCTAGGGTATGAGACTGCTGGTCCTGTGAGACCATCAGGTTCGAGTAGGTCAGTGAGGAGGCGTGTAGAGAGCTATTCCACGCCAACGCTGGTGCAGAGTTCAGCACACTAAATTGCGCCACCAAATCCGCCGCACTGGTGCCGAAGTAATTCAATGCGATCACCACATTCGGATCACTAGCCTTGACTGGGTCCCAGGAGTTCCCTGTGATATTCACGAGCCGATCTAGCTCGCCCTGCGGATCTGCACGAAAGCGATTGATCAGCTCCAGCCACTCCTGCTGCTCAGCCGTGGGATCTGCCGCGAGCACGCTCAGATGCCCACCGCCCAGGAGAGCGAGCGCGGCAGCCGACAGGAGAAATGCGGAGCGTAAGGACATCAGGGCTCCAATTTATGATAATTATAAACAACTGCCAAGTAGGAATTTAAGGTTTGTGAAGCATTCGCAGGGTTTGGGTGAAGTTTCTGTGAAATCACTTTGTAGCACAAAGTTCATGCTTGCAGCCTTCACTTTGTCTCGCAAAGTCACTCACATCATGAGCCAAGCACACACCGCCCTGGAGCACCTCCGCGTCATCCGATCCCTCATGGAGAAAGCGCATATTTACCGCGCCATCTCCGCCCCAGCCGCATTGCTAGGTGGTGTCTTAGCCCTCACGGCCTCTGTCTGGCCAGCATGGCACGCAGCGCAACATGATGGAGCCGCACTCTTCTCCAACCGCACCTTCCTCATCCTCTGGCACAGCATCCTAGCCATCACCTCGGTCGTGAACATGTTGCTACTCGCCCGTGAGGCACGCCGTCGGGATCAACCCTTCGTCTCAGACGGCATGCGCATGGCCCTACGGGCCTTTTTGCCGCCCATGCTCGTCGGTGGCGCGGTCGCACTCATCCTGGTCATCTTTCTGCATAATCTCACCCTCGCAGCATTGATGTGGGCTCTCGGCCACGGACTGGCACTGCTCGCCACAGCGGGTTTTTCGCCGCGTTCGTTGATACGGCTTGGTTGGGCTTTTGTGAGTCTGGGGCTCCTCTTACTCCTCCTTTGGGCCGCGAATCCCGATGTGCGGAATCTCTCCAGTGACCTCGGACCGGCCTCCATCGTCATGGGGCTCACTTTTGGCCTCCTGCACGTCATTTATGCCATCGCGGTCTTTCTCAGCCGTCCGCCGCAGGCACTCAAATCGGAGGTGGTCACCGCATGATCGACTTCGACCAGCTCGACCGGCTCATTCACGAAAAAAGCCGCCTCGCCATCATGACCCTGCTTTCCGCCCGTGGTGACTGGTCCTTCCAGGATCTCAAAACCGAGCTCGGCATGAGTGATGGGAATCTCATCACCCACATGCGCACCCTCGTGAACGCCAGCTACGTCGAAGAAGACTGCGATCAAAGCGGCAGCCGCCCACGCACGACTTACAAACTCACCACCACAGGCCGGCGTGCCTTCCAGACCCACATCGACCTGCTCGAAGCCATCGTCAAAGCCGCCAAAGGCTGAAAGCCGTGCCCACTCACTTTGCGCCACAAAGTAACATCCACCCCCCCAGATCCAGATTCCACCCTCCAACACTATGAACATCCACCTCGCACAACATCACGGCATGTGTTTCGGCGTCCGCGACGCCCTCCGCGCCACCCACGACGCCGCCCAGCGCGGCCCGCTCACCATCCTCGGCCAGCTCGTGCATAATCCACTCGTAGATCGGCACCTCGATGCTGTCGGGGCACGCCGTAGCGACCTGAACGATCTAGCCAGCGCCACCACTCCACACGTCGTCATCACCGCGCACGGTGCCTCCGATGCAGATCGCCAGCGCTGGAGTCAAAACGGCCGCCAAATCACCGACACCACCTGCCCACTCGTCCATAAAGCCCACGAAGCCCTCGCCATGCTCGTGCGAGAGGGCTACCAGCCCATCGTCATCGGCCAGCGCAGCCATGTCGAGGTCCGCGGCCTCATCGGCGACCACCCGCAGGCCATCGTGGTCCTAGATGAGGCAGATCTCGCCCACATCCCGCCGCATCCACGCCTCGGCATCGTCTCGCAGACCACCCAGCCTGTCGAAGTCGCCCTCTGGGTCGTCGCCACCATCAAAGCCCGCTTTCCCGCCAGCGAGGTGCGATTCATCGACACCATCTGTCATCCCACCAAGCAGCGCCAGACCGCCCTCGATGAGCTCTGCCGCCGCTGCGACCACATCGTCGTCATCGGCGGCCGAAACAGCAACAACACCCGCCAACTCACCGCCAAAGCCACCGCCCTCGGCTGCCGCGTGCTCCAAATCGAGAGCGAAAACGAGCTCGATCCCACCTGGTTCCACGCAGCCACCAATGTCGGCGTCACCGCAGGCACCAGCACCCTCGATGAAACCGTCCACGCCGTCCTCCAACGCCTCAAAACCATCCAAAACTAAACCCTCCAAAAACTAACCCACCCACCGCCATGAACACCGCCTACTGGATCAACCACTTCCAAACCAACACCCGCCGCAACGACAGCATGCAGCTCCCCGCCTGCCCCAGTGAGCTCCCCGATGCCATCCGCCTCCCCCTGGGCCGCTCACTCGCCATCTTCCAGCTCGGAGAGAGCGGCGGCGGATCACGCCTCAAGCGCTACGCCCGACAAATCACCCCACTCGATCAATTCGCAGGCTACCAGCGGGCCATCGACCTCTTTGTTGCAGAGGAGCAAAGCCACGCCGCCCTCCTCGGTCGCCTGCTCGGACATCTGCGCATCCCCATGCTCAAAAAACAGTGGACCAACAGCATCTTCCGCTGGCTGCGCAATCTGGTGAACCTCGAATTCAACATCCAAGTCCTCCTCACCGCCGAGCTCGTCGCGGAAGTGTACTTCGGCATGCTCTACCTCCGCTCCAGCGATGCCGCCGTATGCCAAGTCTCACACAAACTCCTTCGTGATGAAATGAAGCATCTCGAATTCCAGCGCCAATTCCTCGCCGAGCGGCTCCAGGAGCTCACACCCGCCGCACGGGCACTCTGGCGTGTACAGTTCCGCCTCATCCACCGCATCAGCGCCGCCATCGTCTCCTGGGATCACCGCACCTGCCTCCGCGCCATGCAGGTCACTCCTGCCGACTTCCGCAGCCGCTGCACCCGCAGCCTCGAGCGCTTCATGTCACGTCTTGAGCAGCTAACCACCCAGCTCACCACAGCGACCACCTCTGCCCCAGGCTCCCAAATGCCTCATTTGCCACTCGGACCAACGAACCGCGATTTCTCACGCCACGAGCTTTGACAAGCCCGCTCGTCCCGCCACACTGCGGCCCCTTGAAACGAGTACTTTTTGTCTGCACCGGAAACACCTGCCGCAGCCCCCTTGCGGAGGCGCTGTTCCGTGACCTCGTGAAAGGCCGCAGCGACTATGAAGTCTCCAGCGCCGGCATCGCCGCAGCGCCCGGCATGCCCGCCAGCAAGCATACCCTCGCCATCCTGAGGCAAAAAGGCCTCCTCAGCGACACCTTCTCCAGTCGGATGCTCGATGAGGACATGGTGCGTGCCGCCACCCACATCTTCGCCATGGCGGGGCATCACATCGCCGCCATTGCGGGTGAATTCCCCGAGCATGCGGACAAAGTCTATCTCGTCTCCGAATTCGCCGCCGAAGACGACCTCCGCAGCAAAGACGTCAGCGACCCCTTTGGCAGCGGCAGAGCCGCCTACGACGACACCCACGCCGATCTGGAGAAAATGCTCCCTTCCCTCGTCGCCTACATCGACCAAACTTTTAAAGATTAATGCCACAGCCCACCACCATTGCCATCGGCTCCGATCACGGCGGCCTCACACTCAAAAATGCCGTCGTAGCACACCTAAAAGCCGCCGGGCATGCTGTGGACGACCTCGGCACCCATGATGGTGCCTCTGTGGACTACCCGGACTACGCAGAACTCGTCAGCGAGCGTGTGCTCGATGGCCGTGCCGAAGCAGGCATCCTCGTTTGCACCACCGGTATCGGCATGAGCATCGCTGCGAACCGCCACGCAGGCATCCAGGCCAGCCTCGTCAGTGATGTGGCCACCGCAGCCATCACTCGGGAGCACAATGCCTCCAACATTCTCTGCCTTGCCGGCAAAACCACCCCTGAACCCACCGCCATGGAAATCGTGGACACCTGGTTGAAGACCCCCTTCGCCGGTGGCCGCCACGGTCGCAGAGTCGATAAAATGAACACCCAAGCCCACCCCCTCAGCATCCTCGCCTCCTCGGACCCCGCCGTCGCCCAGATCATCCAGGGTGAGCAGCATCGCCAGCAGGACCACATCGAGCTCATCGCCAGTGAGAACTTCACCTCCCGCGCCGTCATGGCCGCGCAAGGAAGCTGCCTGACGAACAAATACGCCGAAGGTTACCCCGGTAAGCGCTGGTATGGTGGCTGCGAGGAAGTGGACAAGGTCGAGCAACTCGCCATCGACCGCGCCTGCGAGCTTTTCGGTGCCAAATTCGCCAACGTGCAGCCGCATTCAGGCTCGCAGGCCAATGCCGCTGTCTATTTCAGCGTGCTCCAGCCCGGCGACAAAGTGCTGGGCATGAACCTCGCCCACGGCGGCCATTTGACCCACGGCAACCCCGCCAACTTCAGCGGCCGTCTTTACCAGTTCTGCCAATACGGCGTCAGCCAGAGCGATGAACGCATCAACTACGACGAACTCGCCGAAGTCGCCCTGCGTGAAAAGCCGAAGATGATCACCGCCGGTGCCAGCGCCTACCCGCGCATCATCGACTTCAAAAAAATGAGCGAGATCGCTAAGAGCGTCGGCGCTTACCTCTTCGTCGATATGGCCCACATCGCCGGCCTCGTCGCTGGTGGAGCCCATCCATCACCCATGGAGCACGCCGACTTCGTCACCACCACCACGCATAAGAGTCTGCGTGGCCCCCGTGGCGGCATGATCCTCACCAACAACGAAGACCTCTTCAAAAAGATCCAGAGCCAGGTCTTCCCCGGCGTGCAGGGCGGCCCGCTCATGCACGTCATCGCCGCGAAGGCCGTCTGCTTCGGCGAATGCCTCAAGCCTGACTTCAAAGACTACACCGCCCAGGTCGTCAAAAACGCCCAGGCCCTCGCCGCCGCGCTCACCGCCCTCGGCTACCGCATCGTCAGCGGCGGCACGGACAATCACCTCATGCTCGTCGATCTCCGCCCGAAAGGCCTCAACGGCAAAATCGCCAGCGAGACCCTCGACAAGGCCGCCATCACCGTGAACAAAAACGGCATCCCCTTCGACACCGAGAAGATCACCCTCGGCGGCGGCATCCGCGTCGGCACCCCTGCCGTGACGACTCGCGGCATGAAAGAAGCCGAGATGACCCAAATCGCCACCTGGATCGACCGCGCCCTCACCAACCGCGAAAACGACGCCGTCTTGGCGGAGATCCGCAAAGAAGTCAGTGCGGCGAATCAGCGATTTCCGTTGCCTTGAGTCATCAATTCCTAACTGGACAGGCAGCAAGTGCACGAGCGCTTGCTGCCTTTTTTGCTTTCAGCCGAACAAACCGCCCCCCCCAACCCGATTCCGTTTCCTTTCCGTGTTCCCAGCAAAGTCAGATACCCCCGGCTTTGCCGGGGGGGGGCATCTGACTTGGAGTGCAGATTTACCACTTTGACGGCTGATCGAACCTTTGGCGGCTGGGTTTTGAGAGCCGCTCAAGTACCAAAATCATTCCACTGCTGCACACCACTCCAGCGCGAGCTGGCGAATACGAGCCCGAACATGGGCTAAGCCGTTTAATCGTGTCGGAGTGAGCATTTTGGTGAAATGGCATCCTTCCAAGATTTCTGGCTCAACAAGACTGACCTCCTGTGGAGTGGCGTCACTATATAGATCGCATAAAAGGGCGACCAAGGCCTTCACCATCGGGGAATCGGCCTCGCAATCAAATCGTGTGCGGCCTCCGCGTAACTCACCGCTCAACCAAACGCGGGAAACACAGCCAGGAACTCGATTGGCGTCTGTATGCTGTTCTGGGGGGAGGTGCATCCGCGCGGCGTAGCTGGTGAGGGCTGAGAGGCGCTCCTGTACATCTGGGATGAGGAGTAGATCCTCGATGAGTTGACGTTGTTTTTCTGCCAGGGGCATTGAGTCAGTGGGGAAAATGATCGGATGTGCCGTTTAGATACCTGCGGCACCACGGAATTTCTCACGGTAGCGGCTTGGCGTCATGCCAGTGACTTGACGGAAGCGGCGATTGAAGTTGGCGAGGTTCCGGTAGCCACAGTCCATGGCGATGTCGGTGATGTTGGCGGCATCTTCTGCCAGCATTCGACAGGCGCGGCCGACACGGACTTCGTTGACATATTCTGGCACTGTTTTGCCTGTGCGGGAGTGGAAGAAGCGGCTGAAGGCTCCCTCACTGAGGTGGGCGAGTCGGGCGAGCTTCGCCCGGTCGATGTCCTCGGTGAGCCGTGAGTGGATAAAGTCACACACTCGCTGCATGCGATCCTGGTCTGCGGATTCCAGCTTGGGCAAATACCCCGTGCTGGCGAGCGGCCGCACATCGGAGCCCGCCTGTGCTAGCTCATGCAAAATGGCGAGTAATTCGAGAATGCGGGCTAGGCCCTCCGTCTCGGCGATGCGCTTCATGTGCGCAGCGACAAGGCCGCGGGTCTTTCCACGCACTTCCAGGCCACGGGAGGCACGCTCCAGCACACGACGTACTCCTTCCATCTCGGGTAGGCGAAAAAAATCTCCACCGAGGATCTGTGGATCAAAACGCACGATGACGGCATGCACCTCACGGCCGCTCGCCTCATCCTGGTGCCAGACGTGGGGGAGATTTGCCCCGAGGAGCACGATGTCGCCATCGGTGAGCGGGCCTATGTGATCGCCGACGACACGGTGCCCGCTGCTACGCACCGCCAGGGTGATTTGGAACTCAGGGTGAAAATGCCAGCGTGTGCCGTAGTCTGCCCCGCGAACGATTTCGCAGTGAAACGACTCCCAGTCGCGTCTGGGCACTTTTTCAAACACAGGCTTCATGAAACGGATCTGGTCATACCGCTTCCCACGCTGGATGGAAGAACGAAGATGGCACGGCGGTCATTTTTCGCCCTCAAACGCTCTGTCAGAGCATCCCACGCACGACAAAACACCGACTCACGCAGGAAAAAGTCGTTGATAAACCTCCTGCTAGCGCCCCGATTAGAGTGCCTCCCCGGCTACACAAAAAAATCCCATCCCCATCCATCATGATGAAACGCATCCTCCTCACTGCTCTCTCCCTCGTCAGCGCCGCCGCATTCGCCCAGGATGCTGCCGTGGCTGAACTCACCATCAAGCCCTCTGCCCCCACAGGCATGACATTTGATCTGGCCGAGCTCTCCGCCAAACCTGGCCAGAAGGTCAAACTCACCTTTGATAACTCCATCATCCCAAATGTCCCACCCCTCCCGCATAACTGGGTGCTCGTGAAGCCCGGTAAAGACGCTGTCGTGGGCAATGCCTCACTTCAGATGGCTGCCGATCCCGCCGCAATGTCCAAGAACTACATCCCTGAGTCTGCCGCAGCCGACATCATCGCCAACACCAAGCTGGTGCAGCCTGGTCAGAAGGAAGTGCTCGAATTCACCGCTCCTGCCGAAGCCGGTGAATATCCCTACATCTGCACCTTCCCTGGTCACTTCCTGCTCATGAAGGGCAAGCTCATCGTGAAGTAATTCACTCGTCTTCTTTAACACACCCATTCTCTCCACATGAAACGTGCCTCATTCATCCTCCTGGCCCTCGCTGGCTTTGCCACCACCACGCTTCGTGCGGAGGACGGTGGTAAAGTCGAAGCTGGTGGCCTCAACTTCGCGTATGCTGCACCGTGGTCTCTCTCGCAGACGCCCGGTATGATGCGTGTCGCCACACTCCTCGCCAAAGCCGAAGGCGTCGAAAAGCCGCTAGAAGCCGCTTTTTACGTCTTCCCAGGCGGTGGTGGCGGAGTGCAGGCGAATGTGGATCGCTGGATCGGCCAATTCGCGACGAAGCCCGAGTCTAAAACGGAAGAGATCGAAGCAGGTGGCAAAAAAGTCACACTCGTAACGGCCACCGGCACCTACAACGACGGCCCGCCGATGGGTGCGAAGACACCGAAGGAGGGCTACACCCTCCTCGGAGCCATCGTCCCCACCGCAGATGACAACAACGTCTTCATCAAGCTCACTGGCCCGAAAGACGCCATCGCCAAGCTCAATGAAAGCTTCCGCAAGCTGATCACTAGCCCATTCGCGAAGTAATCTGGAGCGAAAACAAAGCATCCGACTCCCACACGGGCGGCTCACCTGAGTCGCCCGTTTTTTTTGTGCATGGCATTGGGGTTGAACACCTTGCTATCCGCCCTACTCTCTCCCCCTCCAAAAAAACACCATGAGCAACGCCGCAGCCGCCCCCGCCATCAGCCCCACCCGCGAAAAAGATTTCCCCGAATGGTACCAGCAGGTCATCCGCGCCTCCGACATGGCGGAGAACTCCGAAGTGCGTGGCTGCATGGTCATCAAACCCTGGGGCTACGGCCTGTGGGAGAGCATCCAGCGCCAGCTCGATGCGAAATTCAAAGCCACCGGCCACGTCAACGCCTACTTCCCCTTGCTCATCCCCTTGAGCTACTTGGAAAAGGAAGCCCAGCATGCCGAAGGCTTTGCCACCGAGTGTGCCGTCGTCACCCATCATCGCCTAGAGGCACAGAAGCAGCCCGATGGCACCACCAAGATGATCCCCACCGGCGAACTCGCCGAGCCCTTCGTCATCCGCCCCACTTCCGAAACCATCATCGGTGCCGCCTTTGCCCGCTGGGTCGAGAGCTACCGCGATCTGCCACTACTCATCAATCAGTGGTGCAACGTCATGCGCTGGGAAATGCGCCCCCGCCTTTTCCTCCGCACCGCAGAGTTCCTCTGGCAAGAGGGCCACACCGCCCATGAGACCGCTGAAGAAGCCATCGTCGAGACCGAGACGATGCACAAAGTCTATGAGGACTTCCTCCGTGACCACCTCGCCATCCCCACCATCCCTGGCGAGAAAACCGAGCGCGAGCGCTTCCCCGGTGCCGTCCGCACCCTGACTGTCGAAGCGATGGTTCAGGACAAAAAAGCCATCCAGGCCGGCACATCGCACTACCTGGGCCAAAACTTCTCCAAAGCCGCAGGCATCCAGTTCCTCGGCCGCGACAACACACGCCAATTCGCACACACCACCAGCTGGGGCGTCAGCACTCGCCTCATCGGCACCCTCATCATGGCCCATGGCGACGACGACGGCGTGATCATCCCACCACGCGTCGCACCGCAGCAGATCGTCATCCTTCCCGTCACTCCGAAGCCCGACACACGACAGGAAATCATCGACGCCTGCGAAGCCCTCGCCCAGACCCTCCGCAGCCAAACTTGGGCTGGAGAGCCCATCCGCGTGCTCGTGGACAAGCGGGATCTCCCCGGTGGCCAGAAGAATTGGGAATGGATCAAAAAAGGTGTCCCTCTCCGCGTCGAAATGGGCCCACGTGACATCACCAGCCGCAGCGTCGCCGTTTGCCGCCGCGATCAGGGACCAAAGGCCAAAGAATTCCTCGGCAAAGAAGACTTCATCCAGCAGGTGCAGGAGCGACTTGCAGAAATCCAGCAGGCCCTCCTCGACCGTGCCACCGCCCTGCGGGATGCCCACACCAAAAAGCTCGAAACGCTCGAAGAATTCAAAGCCTTCTTCGCTGATGAAGCCAGCAGTGGCGGCTTCGCCCTCATGCACTGGGCAGGCACCATGGAAGAAGAGGAAAAGCTCGCCAAAGAAAACAAAATCACCATCCGCTGCATCCCGCACGGCAACCAATACGTCGAAAACGGCACCTGCTTCCTCACCGGCCGCCCCAGCCAACGCCGAGTGGTCTTTGCGCGGAGTTATTGATCCATCTGCATGACCCGCATCCACATCATCGCAGGGGAGATCAGCGGCGACACGCATGCGGCGGGCTTGCTGCGTGAGATGAAGGCCCGGCAGCCCACGCTGGCACTCAGCGGGCTGGGTGGGCCGCGGATGCGTGAGGCAGCGCCAGGTAGCAGCATTGAGGACTGGGTCGAAAAAGCCGGTGTCGTGGGCCTGTGGGAGGTCTTGAAGATGTACAGCTACTTCAAAGAAAAGCTCACCGCCCAGACCACACTCATCTTGGAGCAAAAACCCGATGCGGTCGTCCTGGTGGACTATCCCGGCTTCAATCTCCGCCTCGCCAAAGCCCTGCGCAGCGGTGGTTACAGCGGAAAACTCATCTACTACATCAGCCCCCAGGTCTGGGCTTGGAAAAAGGGCCGCGTGAAGACCACGGCGAAGGTGCTCGACCTCATGATCTGCATCTTCCCCTTCGAAAAAGACTTCTACGAGCAAAGTGGTCTCCGCACCGAGTTCTGTGGCCATCCCATGGTGGATCGCACCCTGCAACTGCGGCGAAATTGGCCGCGTGAAACTGGATTGTGCGGCTGGTTCCCCGGCAGCAGGCTCAATGAGGTGCGCCGCCTCTTCCCCATCATGCTCGGTGCGGCCAAAATCATCCGCGAGGCCATGCCAGAGGCCCGTTTCGCCGTTTCTGCCGCTACGGAGGTGCTCGCTAGCCACATGCGCGAGCTCGCCGACAAGCACGGCCTGCCCGAGGCCAAAAAGTGGATCGAAGTCGGCACCGTCTATGACCTCATGCAGCGCTGTGAGGCTGGTGCCGTGGCCAGTGGCACCGCCACGCTCGAAGCGGCCTGTTTTGGCCTGCCCTACACACTCGTGTACAATGTCAGTTGGCCCACCTACGTCGTGGGTAAGGCTGTCGTGAAAATCCAGCACCTCGGCATGGTGAACATCCTCGCTGGGCGCGAAGTCGTGCGCGAGCTGGTGCAGCACGATCTCAGCCCCGAAACGCTCGCCCGAGCCACGCTGGAGCTGCTGCAAGATCCGCAAAAGCGCAGCGACCTCCAGGCCGACCTAGCCAGCGTCGTGGCCACCCTCGGCACTGGGGGTGCCTACCAGCGTGCGGCCAGTGTGATCCTGGGTTGAGGTGCCTAGCCTCTGAAGTCCGTCCGCGCCATACCTTGACTTTCCGCAGTCACGGCCCACTTCATGCGCCCCCTCAACCATCCACGCATGCCCACCGCCCCCACGAAACGACTCTGGAAAGTCAAAAGCTCCTCCATTCACAATCGCGGCATTTTCGCCGCAGCCGACATTCCAAACGATTCGCCCATCATCGAATACATTGGCGAAAAAATCACCAAGGCCGAATCACGCCGCCGTGGTGATGCACTCATCGCGAGGGCCAAAAAAACAGGTGGAGCCGCAGTCTATGTCTTCACGCTCAATAAGAAGTACGACATCGACGGCGCAAAAGGCCCCAACCCGGCCAAGTACATCAACCACTCATGTTCGCCGAACTGTGAGGCCTACATCATTCGCGGCCGCATCTGGATTTACTCCCTGCGCGAGATCAAGGCCGGGGAAGAGCTGACCTACAACTACGGCTTTGATGTGGACACCTGGGACGAGCATCCCTGCCGCTGCGGCAGCAAAAACTGCATCGGTTACATCGTCGAGCGCAAGCAATGGCCCAAGCTCCTACGCATGATGCAAAAAATCGAAGCCGAGGCCAAAAAGGGCAAATTCCCCAATGCGAAGAAAAGTACGGCGAAGAAAAGCACTGCGAAAAAACAGTCCGTCAAAAAGCGCTCTCGCAGCTAACCCCTGAGCCGTAACGCATGCTCACCGATACGCACACGCATCTCGGCAGCCGCCAGTTCGACGCGGATCTCCCCGCTGTGCTAGAGCGTGCCCGTGCGGCGGGTGTAACACGCATGATCGCTCCAGCCGTCGATTTGGAGAATACACGCAAACTCATCGCAATCGCCGAGCAGGAGCCAGATGTGCGTATCGCAGCGGGTATCCATCCCTGCGATGTGGACTCCCTCCAGGGCGAATCCTGGATCGACGAGCTGCGCCAGCTCGCTCAGCACCCGAAAGTCTGCGCCATCGGAGAAATCGGCCTCGATTACTTCCATCCGCCGCCCACGGGCTGGTCGCAGGATCAATGGCGCAGCCACCAGGCCACCTGCCTCCGCGCTCAGCTCACTCTCGCAGCGGAACTGGGGCTGAATGTCATCCTGCATAATCGGGAGAGCTGGGATGACCTCTGTGCCATCGTTTTGCCCTTCAGTGATCGCCTGCGTGGTGTCTTTCACTGCTTCACGGGCAGCTTGGAGCAGGCGCAGCCTCTGCTCGATGCGGGTCACCTCATTTCATTCACCGGCATCGTCACTTTCAAAAACGCGGGCATCATTGCCGAGACGGCCCGCAGCGTCGCGGCGGATCGCTTCATGCTAGAAACGGACGCCCCATACCTAGCCCCCGTCCCGCACCGAGGGAAGCGCTGTGAGCCTGCCTATGTCGCAGATACGGCAAAGGCCATCGCATCCCTTCGCAATGTCTCTCTCGCCGAATTAGCGGACACCACGACCCGCACAGCACTGAGCTTCTTCAAAGGCTGGTGACTGCGACTAGGCCGACACGGCATCCAGGACGGATTTGAATATCCGCAGCCCCTCTTCTGCGTGTGCAGCGGTGATGTTCAGCGGAGAAAGCCACCGCACCACATTAGGACCCGCAGG
Source organism: Verrucomicrobiaceae bacterium (assembly GCA_016713035.1). Taxonomy (NCBI): domain Bacteria; kingdom Pseudomonadati; phylum Verrucomicrobiota; class Verrucomicrobiia; order Verrucomicrobiales; family Verrucomicrobiaceae; species Verrucomicrobiaceae bacterium. The sequence goes on along the minus strand of JADJPW010000006.1, from coordinate 382,933 downwards.
TGTGACCATCATTCCCGCATCGAGCAGTTTTTGAGCGAGATAGATGCTCGGCATTTTGCCACCGGACTTCGCGGCGATGGCATCGGCCTGGAGTTCCCAGCCGATGAAGAGCCCGAGCTGACGCACATCTTTGATCAGCGGATGCTTCCATGCCCGTGCGGTGGCAGCGATGGCTGCACCGCGAGTCCTGGCATTTTCACAGAGTTTTTCATCCAGAATGGTGCGCAGCGTGGCAATACCTACCGCACAAGCCAGCGGAGAGCCGCCATACGTCGTGCCGTGGGTGCCTGGGCCCAGTAACTTGCTCAAATCACGGCGATCATTCACCCAGAAGGAACCGAGCGGGAAGCCGCTACCGATCGCTTTGGCCCAACTGATGCCATCGGGCTGGATTTCATCGCCCGGAATGATGCTGCGCCATCCAGCCATCTCCCCTGCTCTGCCGAATCCGACCTGCACTTCGTCTAGGAGCAGGAGTAAGTCGTTTTTCCGGCATAAGGCCTGCACTCCGCGCAAAAAGTCGGCAGTGACCGGATTCACACCGCTTTCGCCCTGAATCGGCTCGACGAGGATGGCGACGGTTTTGTCGGTGATCGCAGCTTTGAGGGCTTCGAGGTCGTTGAAGGGCACATAGACGAATCCTGGCGGCAGTGGGCCGAATCCGCCGTGGATCTTCTCCTGCGCCGTGGCGGTCATGGCACCGAATGTGCGGCCATGAAAGCTACCGGTGAAGGTGATGATCTCGTAGCGTCCACCTGTCTGCTGGCCGTATTTGCGAGCGAGCTTCAGGAGGCCTTCATTGGCCTCTGCGCCGCTATTGCAGAAGAAGCACTTTCCAAGGATCTGCACGCATTCTTCCACGAGGATGCGAGCCAGCTCAGCTTGTTTATCGATGCAATACCAGTTCGAGACATGAATGAGCGTGCTAGCCTGCTCAGTGATGGCCTTCACGACCGGTGGCGGGCAGTGTCCCAGTGGGCAGACCGCCACGCCGCCTGCGAAGTCGAGATATTTTTTCCCGTCTCGGTCCCAGACATACGGCCCCTCGCCACGCACGGGCCACACGTCATAGCGTCCGTAGTTGCCGAGCACGTATTGAGAGAGCCATTGAGTTTCTGGATGGATGGAGGCGGACATGAATGAGTGTACAAAAAAGAGATGAAGCCTGTGGGCGGAAAATGAATGGGCCGTGTGTCAAAGATGAATCTCGGTGCCGATGCCACCATCGGTAAAGATTTCCAAAATCAGCGCATGCGGCAAGCGTCCGTCGATGAGGTGGACCTTTCCTACGCCGCCACGCAGGGAGTCGAGTGAGGAGTCCACTTTCGGGATCATGCCGCCGCTGATGATGCCTTCGGCCTTCAGTTTGGCGATGGAGGCTTCATTGAGGCTCGGAATGAGTGTGGAGTCGTCCTTCGGATCACGCATCACGCCACGCACATCGCTGAGGAAGATGAGTTTCGTGGCTTTCAGGCGTTTGGCGAGAGCACAGGCGGCCAGATCGGCATTCACATTGAGCGTTTTGCCACTGGCGAGCTCACGGGCCACGGGTGAGACAACTGGGACGAACTCACCTGCCACAGCAGCCTGAATGAGGCCGAGTTTGCAATCGCTCACCTCCCCGACCCAACCGAGGTCGCCCTTCATTTTCTCGCTAGTGAAGACTTCTGTGCCGGGAATACCGACCGCTTTGCCGCCAAAGGCGTTGATCTTGCTGACGATTTCCGGATTGATCACACGAGCGAGGGTTTCCTCGACGATTTTGATCGTTTCGTCATCGGTGACACGCATGCCATTGATAAATTTGGCCTGGAGACCGGACTCGGTCATGGCTTTGGAGATGGCCTTTCCACCACCATGCACGATGATGGGATTGATCCCCACGGCTTCGAGGAAGACGACGTCACGCAGGAAGCTATCCACCTGCACGGGGTCCTCCATGGCACTGCCGCCCACTTTGATGAGGAAGGTGCAGCCACGGAAGGACTGCATGTAAGGGAGAGCTTCGAGAAGAACAGCGGACTGGGTGGTGCGAGAATCCATGAGCGAAAAATCAGATGACGTGGGCGATAGCAGGACGGTGTATAATTAGCCAACTGCAATGGCGAAGAATTTCTGCGCCGCCAAGAAGAAAGTTCCAGTCGCAAAATGACGCTCACACCGATGCGCAAACCTGGGCCTTCCCTGCATTATCCGACTTATGTGGGCTTCCTGACTCCATATCCAGAGCTGCCAGCAAAATCACCCGTCACATGCATGAAGCACCTTCTTCTTTTCCTCGTCCCTCTGCCCAGCACTCCTAGCGAGGCCCCCGAACATCGCCCTCATCCTCAATGACGATTTCGGCTTTGGCGACATGCACGCGAACAACGTAGAGCACTCCAAAATACCCACGCCCAACCTGGACCAGCTCGCTGCGGAGGGTATGCAGTTCACCGATTGGCACTCTAGTTCTGGCTGCTGCTCGCCATCACGGTGCACACTGCTCAAAGGAGCGGATAAGCCTGTCCGCACCCACTCCATCAACACGGCCTGTGGCGGATCTGAAAGGCTGAATCGCAGGTTTTCGCTGCAAAATCAGCGCGTCCCTAGGCACTCCTAGCCCGCGTGCAGATGCGGCTCAAGATAGGCCTTCAGTGCCACCACATTGTTGTGCTCAGCATCGTGAGAGCTGAAAAGCAGCGTCACCCTGCCCTTGCGTGCAGCCGTCACAATGGGTTGCCAGGCTTCAGGATGTTGATCCAACTCCTCGCGATAACGCCGCTGAAACTCAGTCCACTTTTCAGGATCATGCTTGAACCATTGTCGAAGCGCGGTGCTGGGTGCTGCATCGCGTATCCATGCACTCAGTTGGGCGGCTTCTTTTTTCATCCCCCGAGGCCAAAGCCTCTCCACCAGCAGCCGCTGGCCGTCCGACTTTGACGGCGGTTCATAGATTCGTTTCACCTGGATCATATTGGGTAAATCAGGTTGAGGTTGTTTCACCGGTCTTCGTTAGAGCTTCCGCTGTTTTTTAAAGTATTCACTCCATATTTCAGCGACGACAAAGGCCAGCGGCACCAAATAAAGTCTCGTATTGCTCCGCAAACACGCGTATAAGGAGTCAGGCAGGATCGCACTCAGCGTTTTTTTGCTTCATCCACCATGAAAGCGCATTCGGATACTTCTATGTCGTAGGAGGCGGTGCATTTAACCGATCAAGAGCGTGTGGACGAGGCGATGAAGGAGTCTTTCCCAGCCAGCGATCCTCCGTCATGGAACGCAGGCCTGAGCCACGAGCAGGCCCACATCACTCTAGAGGCTGCGCCAACTGGAACCGACTGGGAACGGACAAAAAGAGCGCTCATGATGGCATTCAAGGAGCTGACGGATGATGACTTTCTTTGTCAGGGCGGCCACGATGAGGCTGTCATGGCCCACCTAGCGCAGAAGTTGAACATGACCCATGCGCAGATCGAGAACCTTCTTTTGAAGTAGCGTTCACTTTTAGTTACCAATCTTCAATCTGCTATGACGACTCGCATCGAGACCGATAGCATGGGCGAAATGTCTGTGCCGATAGCAGCACTTTACGGGGCCTCCACGCAGCGTGCAGTTCTCAACTTCCCCGTGAGTGGGCAACTCATACCAAGCTCGATCATTCACGCCTACGGCGTCATCAAATGGGCCGCAGCTCGTGCGAATGGCGAGCTAGGACTACTGCCAAAGAACAAGGCCGACCTCATCGAGCAGGCTGCGCTCGAGATCGCGGAGGGGAAGCTCGACGCTCATTTCGTGCTCGACATCTACCAGACCGGCTCTGGCACGAGCACCAACATGAACGTGAACGAGGTCATCTCGAACCGCGCTTGCCAGCTTGCCGGGAAGCCCATCGGGGCAAAGGAACCGATTCATCCGAACGATCATGCCAACATGGGCCAGTCGTCCAATGACACGTTTCCCACTGCCGTGCATCTGGCCGTTGCGCAGGAACTCAGCGGCAAGCTTTTGCCTTCTCTGGAGATGCTCCAAGCGGCGCTCACGCAGAAAGGCACGGATTTCATGGACGTGCTCAAAATTGGCCGCACGCACCTCATGGATGCCTCGCCAGTGCGGCTCGGGCAGGAGTTCCACGGCTATGCACGGCAGATCGAGCACAGCGTGGATCGCGTTCACAAAGCCATCAAGACTGTCGCCGAGATCCCACTCGGTGGCACTGCCGTGGGCACAGGACTGAATCGTCATCCTGACTTCCCTACAGTGGCGATCCGACTGCTCGCGGATAAGACCGGTCTTCCATTTCGCGAGGCAAAGGATCACTTCGAAGCTCAGTCGGCCAAGGATTCACTCGTAGAAGTCAGCGGTCAGCTCAAAACCATCGCCACCAGCCTTTTTAAGATAGCCAATGACATTCGTTGGCTCGGCTCAGGTCCGCAATGCGCCATTGGCGAGATCGCCCTGCCAGCTAACCAGCCCGGCAGCAGCATCATGCCTGGCAAAGTGAATCCCGTCATGAGCGAGAGCCTGATGCAGGTCTGCGCACGAGTTTTTGGCAATGATGCCACCGTCACCTGGTGCGCTGCTGCGGGCAGCAATTTTGAGCTAAACGTCATGATGCCAGCCCTCGCCGCAGCGTTGCTGGAGAGCATCGGATTGCTGGCTACTTCTGCACAGCTCTTCCGCGAGCGTTGCGTGGAGGGCATCACGGCCAGGAAGGAACGCTGCCAAGATCTCATCGAGTCCAGTCTCGCCATGGCCACCGGCTTGATCCCGCTACTTGGCTATGACAGAGCGGCCATCATTGCCAAAGAAAGCGCCCAGACCGGTATCACGGTGAGGCAACTCTGTCTCGATCGACTCACTGAACTCGGCATCACCGCCGCCGAACTCAATCAAGCCCTCGACCCTGCCCGCATGTGTGCACCGAGCATTGGCGTCCTCCTGCAGTAACTCGTCTATCCACCCCGCACATCAGTAACCCCAAAAGCACAAACCCATCCCACCATGAAACTCTCATCAGACCTCTCCAAGCTCCTCAACGACCAAATCAACAACGAGATGGCCGCATCCTACTCCTACCTCGCGATGGCGGCATGGTTCGAACAGACACCGTATGCAGGTTTCGCCCAGTGGATGTTCGCCCAGAGCCGCGAGGAGACCCTTCATGCGCTGAAGTTTTATCAATACCTCGTCAACCGTGACGCGAAGGTAGAGCTGAAACCCATCTCCAAGCCCAAGCATGACTTCAAATCACCGCAGGATGTTTTCGCACACAGCCTCAAGCAGGAAAAAGAGGTCACTGCACAGATCAATGACCTCTATGAGGTCGCTGAGAAGGTGCGGGACCATGGCTCGAAAAATCTGCTGCTCTGGTTTCTGAACGAGCAGATGCAGGAGGAGAAAAGCGTGCGCGACATGCTGGATCGCCTGAAACTCGCTGGCGATGATCCCGCCAGCCTCCTCGTGCTTGATCGTGAGGCAGGCGGGCGTCCAGGCGCACCATCCGGCACTCAAGCTGCACTCACCCCGTAGCTCTTCTGAAACGACCTTCGTGAAGCAACCATCAAACAACCTAAACCTATGGAACAGCACCACATCTCAACCATCAGCGAAATCCCACCCGGCGAAGCCCGTGCCTATGATGTCGGCGGGCGGCGCATCGCCGTCTTTAACTCCGATGGAGCCCTCTATGCCATCGACGACACTTGTCCTCACCAAGGCGGCCCACTTTCTGAAGGCTCCGTGGATGCAGGCTGCGTCACCTGCCCGTGGCACGGGGCCGTATTCGAGCTCGCCACCGGCGTAGAACAAACCTCCATTGCTGGTGAAGACGTATGCCGCCACAACGTGGTCATCTCTGACGGCCAGGTTTTTGTCGAAATCGAATAGCGCATCATTCATCACCAAAAAGCTCCCGAGTGTGCTGTGGCGAAAGAAACTCAACCTCATGCTACACATGGTGGATTGAGCTAGGCCCCAGAGTGCCTCCTGCATCGCAAAAAGCCGCCGAATTCAAAAACAGAGGCTATTTTTGGCAATATCTGCCAAAATGAGCGGTCATAGCCGATGCAGTCAGTTGGCGCACAGGGCCGAATCCAGGGGGGAGGACGGTGAAATTTCAACGTGACGCCTGAAAGTAGGAGTCTTATCATCGGTCAATCTTTCTACCTCCATGCTCACCAACCAAGAAGTCGATCCAACAAGGCAAAACACCCCAGAGCGGTGGAATCCGCTGCTGCGGCCATTTGTGCGGGCTTGGCGGTGGCTGGTGCCAGCCTCCGTGGCTGATCGTGACCGCCAGTCCCCAGTGGCTCGTATGATGGCCGTGGGCATCATCGTCAGCCTCTCTGCCGCGCTGCTGGTAGCCGCTATCCTGTATGCTAAGCCCATCCAAGACTCCTTCCAGAGCAGCCAGGCGGAAGGCATGGTGCGTGAGGCCCGAGATCTGATGGAAAACGGCCAGATCGCGAATGCCGTCTGGAAGGCCCAAGAAGCCTACACCAAGGCGCCACACAATGCAGAAGCCGTGCGCATCAATGCGGAGTTCTTCACCCTGATGGGGCAGCAACATGCTCTCTACTTTGTGGATAAACTCAAAGACATGGGCGCAGAGACACTGGAGGATAAAATGCGCCGTGTGCGGGCACTCAAGAGCCTCAAACGTGATAAGGAAGCCGATGCCGAGCTGGAGCGACTGCTCAAAACAGAGCCGGACAGCCTACCGCTCGCGAAACTGGCGGAAGAGGTGTGGGGCAAGACCAGCAAGCACGCTCTAGCCCTGAAGGTGCTGGAGGAGGTCGTTTCAAAAAATCCCAATGACGTGGAGAACATCATCCGACTGGGACGTGCCCAGGTAGAGTCTGGCATCCCATCCAACATCAGCTCCGCAGTCGAGAACGTGTGGAAGATCGCCCAAAAAGACGATACGGACGGACTCAAAGCGATCGAATTCCTCGACTCTGTCCCCAGCATGGCACCCGACATGCAGCGCAAGCTCATCTATCGCCTGAAAAAACACCCCCGTGCTAACGAGCGGCATTACATCGCCGCCATCGCCCGTGAGGTGAAGCTCGAGCCAGATCGCAAACGCGCCATCATCAGTGAAGCACGGACCTTTTTTCAGAACAAAAAGCGTGACCAGCTCTTCCCCTTCGTCTTCTGGCTAAAGCAGGAGCAGATGTTCCTCGATATCATCAATATCCTGCCTGAGTCCGAGGCGATGGCCCATCAGGGGCTACTGGAGACCTACCTCACGGCCCTCACGATCGTCGGCCAGACGGATATTGCCCGTTTTAAGCAGATCGAGTCCATCATCGAAAACCCAGCGGTCGCCAAAATCCTCGATCCAGTGACACACTCCATGTTCCGTGCCCATTTAGCCTTCGTGGAAAAAAAGCCGGCAGACGAGCTCCGCGCAAAACTCATCGATGCAAAGAGCCTCGCACAGCAGGCTTCCCGTTATGACTCACTCCAGCGCATCGCGCAGTATGCAGACGCCCGTGGTCACTTTGACATCGCGGAGGATGCCTACCGGCTCACCATCCGTGCAGCCCGTGCTGCCGCCACCTCCAGCTCCCCGCGCATCGAGCGTGATTCCTTCATCGGCCTGCTGTCAGCTAGCCAGAAGAACGGAAACTCTGAGTCTTATTTCAATGCCTGCCGCGACGCCATCGCTCGTTTCCCAGAGGATAGTCAGTTTCTAGACCAGTATCTTTACGGCAGCATTCTCTTGGGCAACGACATCGAAACTAGCCTCAAAAAAAGCCGCCAAACTGCTCCAGAACCAGCCCAGTGACAATCACCGCCACCTACTGGTCTCTCTGGCCTACTACCGGCTCCAGGACCAGCAGCAGGCCACCAGATACCTCCAGCACATGGATCTCAATCACCTCACGGAGGGCCAGCGTGCGGTTTTCGCCGCCATCGCTGCTGCGGGCGGTTTCAAAGAGCAGGCTATCGGCGTCATCAAGGATATCAGCCCACAGGCCATCATGTTCCCTGAGGAGCGGGCCTGCTACATGCGAGCGATCAATTAAAAACTCGGCTCACTTGCTCTGTAGCTCATAGCAGACTGCCTCGCGGTCGTTTCGCAGCAAGAGCCAGCGCCCTGCTAGGGTGGGCGGATTCCAGGTTTTACTGCTGAGTGCCTCTATGCGGGCTATTTCGATGAGTTTGGCCGGATCTGGCCGGATGAGCACTACGGGGCCTTTTTCTGCCTGGAGGAGAATGAGCTCCTCGCCGATGAGGATTTGCTGGCCGTAACCGTAGCGGCCCTCACGCCACAGGCGCTCGCCATTTTCCAGGTTTACGCAGCAAAACATGCCTTCGTCCAAAGCATACGCGTGTGAGCCAAAGACGCTGACGCTACTGAATTTCGTGCGGGGTGTACTCTCTGCCCAGAGCACCGTGACGAGGCCATTTTGTAGGCGGAGACGGTGTGACTTCACACCGTAGCTGGAGGTGATGAGGATCTCGTTTTCGCTCAAGGCGACTGGCTGGGCGACTTTCGGAAAAGTCTCTGACCAATCGAATGTCCACAGCACGGTCCCAGCAGACGGATCATGTCCGCTGACGCTGTGACGATTCACCGTGATGATTTGCTCACGCCCATCGAGCCGCATTTGCACGGGTGAAGCGTAGCTGCCGCCATCCGTGCCAGCTTTCCATGCGGGTTGGCCATTGTTCCGATCATAAGCCACCAGTGAGGCCCCATTGTCACCGCCAGAGCAGATGACATGCGCTGCGGTGAGCAGCGGCGAGGCGCTTTTGCCCCATTCGAGATTTTTTGTAGCTCCGGCGTCCTTGAGCAAATGCGCCTGCCACTTTTTCGCCCCGGTGCTCAGATCCAGGCAATGGAGTAACCCCGTCGCTCCGACTGTGAATACCGCATTCGATGCAGCATGAATGGTGGGAGTCGCACGCGGGCCATCTCCGCCCATCAGCTCGGTGAAAAAAGCCTTTTCACTGTGAGACCAGAGCAGTCTGCCGCTACTCAGCTCGTAGCAAGTCACGCACTCCAGCTCTCCACGCTGTTCCTGGGTGACGGCTCGATTCCCCACCACAGCGAATCCACTCCAGCCAGCGCCCATCGGTATCCGCCACACTTCCCGTGGCGGTCTGCCAGCCCAATCTGTCGAGAACTCCCCAGCTGGCAGCACTCCATCCCCTTTTTCACCGAGGAAGCGCGGCATGTCCTGCACGCCAGCAGGCGTGGGTGCGAGCTCGGAGGTCGGAACGGCCTGGGGTGCCGTGGTGAGGCCATGGACTGCTTTTTCCTGCCATACGAACGACAGACTCAGCCAAGCCGCACCATCCTGTGTGCCATCAATGCGCAGCGTATAGATGCAGGAGACGGCAAGCACCGCCCACGCCAGCAGGATGATCCCCATCCTGCGAAGTCGCTGACCGCGCCGACGCAGCGCCCACCAGAGACTCATCAGCAGCAGCCAGAGCAGCGGGATGAGAATGACGAGCGCGGAGCGCAGCGTGTGTTCCGTAAAAAAGATCCAGGCCAGAGTGCTTCCGAGAAGCAGGGTGATGAGAATGGGGAAAAGCGGCATCGTCTCCTCCCATCGTAATGAAGTGCCGCGTTTGCAATCCTTAGGTCTTGCCTTTATGGAATGGCCATGTTTCGCAGAAGTCTCTCTTCCATTGAGTCTGGCGTGATTTTCCAGAGTCTCGTTTGGGCCGGAATCGCCGTGGCCATGGTCCACTTCATTCATTTCGTTCCCCGCACGCCGAATCTATTCGTTTGCGTGCTGGCGGGGCTGGCGACTCCTTGTGCCCTACAGGTGCCGGGCATCCTGATGCGCAGCCTAGATAAGAAGCGTCTCCACCAGGACTTCGCCGCCTATCGAGCGGGGAATATCTCTGTCGTACTGATCATCGGCTTCATCACCGGAATCTATATCTATTCGGTGTTCCCACGTGCATCGCAGCCTCGGGGTGAAAAAAACTCCACCCGTCAGCCTGCGGAAGCCGTTCAGCGCTGATGCATCCGCTTCATTTCACGACAGGCTCCCAGGCGCGGCCAGCGAGTCGGCGCATGGCCCATACGACGCCCAAACCGGTGAGCAAGCCGATGGCGATGCTAGGCGGGATGTCGGAGGGCCAGTGAGCACCACAGTAGATGCGTGAGTAGGCGACGATGAATGCCAGCACATATGTGACGACACCGAGACGGCGGTAAAAACATGCCATGACAGTCGCGAGGGCGAAAAGATTGATCGTATGACTGGAGGGGAAGGATGTACCGACTTTCGCTCCACTTGGCTGACTGAGGCTGCTCACAGGCGGCACAAAGAGGCGCATGAACGCGGGCTCTGCACGCCCGAGATCGCGTATGACGACGCCTTCGATGGCATCGCGTGGGCGGACTCTGCCGATGGTCTTTTTGAGTGTATTGGAGATGAGAGCATCACCGATGCCGAGTGCGAGTGCAGCACATAAAAACATGCGACGGGCCTTCACACCACCTTTGAGGACGATGAAAAAGGCCACCACGACGAGCGGTGGCATCCAGGCCTCGATGGCGGAGACGGCGGGCATGAGATAGTCGAGCCAAATAGCGGACCAATCACGATTGAGGAGCCGTAGGAGCTCGATGTCCCAGGATGCAGCGGTCATTGTGGGCGAATGGCTTTCCAGGTTTGTAGCTTTTCACCGCGATGGACGGCGAACTCGCGTTTCTCTGAGCCGATCGGCACGCTGATGGTGCCGATGCGTTCGACTCGGGAGAAGTGGGCTGCGAGCTCTGGCGAGAGATCTCCATTCCAATCCTCCATCGGCATGAGGATGAGTGCGTCATCCCCGATGTGCTCCTCCGGGCCTGGCCATACCTCATATTGGGACTGAGGGGTGCCGCTGGACTCCCAGCGGTAGGTGCGCGGATGGCTGGGCATGTAAAAGCCATCCACGCAGCGTGGTAGCGGTGCCCCAGGGGTAAGACGAAGGTGTTTTCGCGTCGTGGCATTTTTTGCAGCCATGCATCTGCTTGGATGCCGACTTCACGCCATCCACGTAGGCTGGCGACTTTGTTGATCGTTTTTAGCTGCGTCGTCATCACGATCACGAGTGCCAAGTGCACGATGAGGGCGATGCCCGCTGCGATGCGCAGGCTCCAGCGCTTCCATGCGGCATTTTCTGCCCGCAGCAGCCACGCGGCGGTGAGAATGATCGCAGGGACGAAGAACGCAGCGGGCCAGTTCGGATTGATGCGCTGGCGTAGTGCGAGCACGACAAAGATGGCCAACACAGGCCCGGCAAAGACCCACAGGTAGCACTGGGACCGAGTGAGGCCACGGAAGCCGCGAAAACTCCGCCACAGCACCACCACCAGTGCGACAAAGAGCACGGGAGTGTAAATCAGCGCCTGCATGCCCACATTTTCGCCCACACGGCTCAGCCAGCGGCTCCAGCTCATGCTTTGGGTGTCGAAGTGATGCTTCGTATGCTCCAGCGTGATCCAACCGTGCTCTTGATTCCACTTTAAAACCGGAATGATGAAGGCCATGCCGATCACGCAAGCCATCCAAAAACGCGGATTGCGCAGCAATGCACGATCCTGGTGCGATATGGCCGCAAAGGCCAGCATGAGCGCGGGGAAGACCAGCATCATCTGCTTGCTGAGGCAGCCAAAACCGATCGCGAGGGCTAGGAGTAGCCAGCGCGGCCAGGAGTCCGGTTTTTCCGCTGCTCGCCAGTACAGCCAGAGCGCTAGAGTCCATGCGAGAAGCAGTGGGGCGTCGATGGTGAGCAGCAGGCTGAGCCCAGCATTGCCCGGCGTGAGGACGATGAGCAATGCGGCGAGAAAAGCCGTGCTACCATCGAAAAGGTCCCGCGTGAGTCGCCAAATCAGCCACAGCGTCGCACCGCCCAGCAGCAGCGCCGTGAGTCGGATGCCCCATTCAGCATTCCCAGTCAGCCAGCCGATCACGCCCATCATCCAGCCGATCATGGGCGGCTTCGAGAAATAGCCCCAATCCGGCCTGCGGCCCCAATCCCAGTAGTAGGCCTCATCACCAGCCAGATCCGCGCCTTGGACCACCAAAAACATCACCACGAGCCGTGCCACCAAGACGAGCAAAAACCACTTCATGAGTGATTTGAGCGAAGGATCGGGGAAAGGGGCTGCGGCGGACATTCCCTGCATCCTAGACAGGCTGGCAGGGATGACGTCAAGGCTGGGGCGGGCAGATGTTGGAACATCGCACTTGGATGTACCGCTCTCCGAAGTTCAATGGGCACCATCATGCGGCTTTTTCGTTTCTGCCCATTTCTGATTCTCCTCGTGCTACTGACGCATTGCGACAAACCAGCCGCGAAGCGCCAGTGGCGGCTCTTTGATGCACCACACGCGGCAGCATGGAAGTCTGCCGGAGTGGTCGGCGAGGGAAAATCAGCGCTAGTGGATGGCGAGCTGACCCTGAGTACGGGAGAGCCGATGACATGCATGCGTATGGAGGCATTTCAGGCCCCCGCTTTCCCGACGCAGCGTTACCGCATCGAGTTTGAGACGATGCGGACTGAGGGGGCAGATTTTTTTGGATCACTGACTTTTCCTGTGCGTGGCAGGGATCATCTCACGCTGATCTTAGGAGGCTGGGGAGGCTCGCTGGTGGGCCTTTCCAGCATCGACGGCGAGGACGCGAGCAATAACAGCACCCGTGGTAATCTCGATTTCGTGAACGGACGCTGGTATCGTGTCAAAATCGAGCTGCGTGATGAAGAAGTGCAGGTGTGGATCGACGGACGGCTCTATGTGAATACGAATCTACGTGGCCGAGAGGCCAGTCTCCGCCCAGGCGACATCGAGAGTTGTCGACCACTCGGTTTTGCCACCTACTTGAGTGCCTGCCGTGTGCGGGGGCTGGTGGTGGAGGATTGATGCTTTTGCCAAAGCTGAATGATTTCCACAGGTGGTATGGCCACATTACCAGCGGTGGCGTGACTGCGTAAACCAGAGAGCAACTCAGCCTGGGCGATGAGCAGCTTTTCCTCACGCGGATCGTCGATCAAATGGTGGCTAAAACCTCCGCTAATTCCTCCACCGATACTGTAATACGAGCGGCCATCGTGGGCGAAGCAGGCGGTATTGACCCTGCTTCCGTGCTTTGCAGGCGGCGTGAGTGGCTGACCAGTCAGGATATCCCAACAGCGGATGATGCCCTGCTGGGTCGTGGAGATGAGCCGCGTGCCAGTGATGTCGAAATCGAGGTGAACTACGGCACTCTCATGAGCTAGAAGTGGACAGACAGGCCTCCAATCTAGAGTGCTCCAAACCCGTGCCTGCGTATCTTTGCCACCCAGGGCGATTAGACGCCCCTGCGGGCTAAAGGCAAGAGCCAGTATATCATCCGCATGTTTGAGATACGGTGAGACTGCTTCACCAGTGTGGCTATCATGAATACGTGCGGCACTACCACTCAGCCCGTAGGACTCGCCGCCCCATGCGATCCAGCGACTATCCGCGCTGAAACGAAGAATGGATAATTTTTGAGGAAGTGCAATACGCTGGAGCAACCTACCAGTGCTGAACTCAAAAAGCGTGATGGCCAGAGTGGCGGATGATGCCCCCTGGCCAGTCACAGCGGCAAAGAACGTGCCATCTGGACTGATCGCATGCTGGGTGAGTGGCTCTGAAAGCTTGTGCGAAGCAAGTACAGGCACACCCGTGCGGAGACTGCGAAAGGTCAGGGTATCCCGCGAGTCAGGCCAGTGGACGATCTCACGCCCATCAGCGGAAAGGAAGGAATTGCGTGCGTCTTTGAGCCGATAGGAAAGAAGGAGGCGGGATGCTCCTGAAGAGGAGGCATTATGGAGTTCAAAGCGAGTATTGATACCCAGTAATACATAGCCTTGGTCAGAGACAGCGACACAGTTGCCCGAGGTGCCCAAATTACCCATTTCTTGGCCTAGGAAGAGGTCGTGTAGGACGAGATCATTTTCAAAAGCACCATTTGGGTGCTCTGGATCGGCGTTTGGTTGCCGCCGGGCGAGGTAGCGCAAATTGGGACTGACTTTGGTATTGGGCCTTTCCGTGGGAGTATCCGGTGCCGGAGCTCCCAGAGCCTGCCAAGACCATCGTAACCACCGGAAAAGACCAGCTTGTCGTCAGGACTAAAGAGGGCGCAGCTAAGGTAACTCGCGTGCCTTGAGATAATACCTAGAGGCTTGCCACTAGCGGTCTCCCAGAGCCTCGCGGTGCCATCCCATCCTGCAGTGAGCAGCTTTTTACCATCGGCGCTTTGCTGCACGCTACGCAAGCCCTGGGGAACACGCAGCACATAGGATGGCACACCTGTCTGTGTATCAAGTGCAATGCTGGATAGCTGTCCATAAGCTGAACTGATGGCTAGCCCCCCGTCTTCGCTGAATTGAACCTGATACGCGAATCCTGAATGGGGGTGAGAAGGACCTATGTGCTGCTGCGTGGCGACATCCCATATCTCGAAAATCGATTCATCCCGAATGAGGGCGATTTTTTTGCCGTCCTTTCTGTATTCAATGAATCGCACGGGATCGCGCCCGGTAGTCCAAGCGGCTATTTGCTGAGGAATCTCCCTTTTGATATCCCAAAAGACGATTTGGCCATCCTGGAGGCCGATAGCCACGGTCTGACTATCTGGGGCGAGAGCGAGACTACGCACCCGAGTGCCAGAGTGCAACCTGTGCACGCAGGGATGGCCTGAGCTGTCTTTTTCATCGAGTAGGACCAAACGGACGATGGATGTACTTCTTGGACCAGACTCTGAGCATATGAGTCGGCTGCCGCTCGCGTCGAGTACTGGTCGAATGAGGCTAGCTGGGTGAGCCCCCCCTAGATCATGACGCAAGCCAGAATGGAGTACTTTGTAGTCCGCAGTCACATCAAAGACGGTCAGGCAGTCCTGTTTATCACCAGTGATCAAACGGCGTCCATCACGGCTGTAGGCGACATAGAGACAGTTTCCCGCTGCGCTTAGATCGGCAAGATGACTTTGACCACTCTCTGTATCCCAAAGATGCACTTGCCATCCATTTGCTGCCGCTATGTAGCGCCCATCTGGACTAAAGGAGGCGAAGTAGATTGGATTGGGAAAGGTCAGCGGCGGATCACCCTGATACTGAGATCCACCGACCTGCCAAAGTTGTCGTAGATTTGGACAAGCACGGAGCGTGGTGGCCAAGCGTGTGCGATTCATATCACGTCTGGAGACATCTGCTTGCTCCGTTTGCAATGCGGCAACGAGTGAGGGCAAAGCCGCGAGTGGATCGAGCTCCTCGACGCGACGATTCGCCTCCCTCACATGCAAATCAGCCGCTGAAAGCTCTGCCTGCCGCAGTGCTAAATCAATGCGCTGCGCTGAAACCAGCGTCGTCACTGCGATGATCAAAGGAGCAACGATACAGAGAACCAAGGCCGCCGCCTGCACTGGCTGCCGGCGTGCCCAGCGCCAAGAATGCACCCACCAGACCACGGGCCGAGCTTTAACGCTACGTCCTTCGAGAAAAGCAGTGAGGTCTTCCGCCAAAGCTGCCGCGCTGGTATATCGCCGTGCTGGATTTTTCTCTAGGCACCGGAGGCAGATATTTTCCAGATCACGCGGGATACCTGTATCTAATCGGCGCGGCGGCACGGGCTCACTATGGGTGACTTGAGCGATCACTGCGGCGACTGACCCACCCTGAAAAGGCGGACGTCCTGTCAGGGCTGTATAGAGCAAGGCTCCAGCACCATAGATGTCTGCTGCGGCCTCTGCATGCCCATGCAGTGCCTGCTCGGGTGCCATGTAGGCAGGGGATCCCGCCGCAGTGCCCTGAACCGTGAGTATGCCAGGCGCAGTGTCGTTGAGCTTCGCTAATCCAAAGTCCGTGAGCCTAGCCCGACCAGCTGCGTCAATGAGGAGATTCGCAGGCTTCACATCCCGGTGCAATACGCCCTGCTCATGCGCATGCTGAAGAGCTGAGGCTGCATCTCTCACGCACAGAGCCGCTACTGCCGCAGGCATCCCCTTCCCGCGCGTCAGCTCATCTAAAGTGTGCCCTCGCACCAATTCCATGATGAGATAGGGCATGCCATCCACCTCACCCACCTCATAAACAGAAACCACATGCGGATGATTCAGCCTCGCGATTGCTTGCGCCTCCAGGCGGAAGCGTGCACGCGCCTCATCGCTTGCAAACTCACCCCCAGGCAATGTTTTGACTGCGACTTCACGATTCAGAGTGCGCTGGCGTCCTCTCCATACTATGCCCATGCCCCCTCGACCGATTTCTTCAAACAACTCACAATCCCCCAATACGCGTATGCTTGAATCCATATCGGAGGGGGGCTCCTGAGGGGTCAGAGCACACACTGGACAAAACTCACTGCGCATACCAGGCGGTAGGCTCGATCCACAATCAGGGCATGGTGTGGCATACGCATTCATGGGTGGATAGGATCATCTAGCATGAAGAGGCTCCAGCATACTCGGCACCGGCGCCAAGCACGAAAATTTCACCCGCGAAGGAACTTAGACCTGCTTGCGGCGGCGCAAGGCAACACCACAGAGTCCACCTATCATCAAAACCACTCGTCCAGGCTCAGGTACGGCAGCAGCGCTAATGCTGATGTTATCGATATTCGCCAGGCCATTAAACCCGGTCGAGATGTTTGTAAAACGTAGCGCCTGCGAGCTCGCAGAAGCGGTAAAACTATACGTCTTACTCACCCACTCCATGGTACTCGTGGGATTATGGGTGAAGTCTTGTGAGTAGCTACCGTCGATCGTCAGACGCACCCCTGGCAGACCACCGCCCGTCCATGCCGTGCTTGAGCCAAAAAAGAAATTCACATCATAAAGCTGCCCTACATCGAGCCCTGTGATGGTCGTCTCCGCCCATGGTCCAGCGACATTATCCGCCCCTGTCAGATCGATCTGCCAGTCCCCATACGGCGTAGCGTATTCATAGCCTGAGGTGTTTCCGATCAGCACCGCCGTAGGTGAGGTGGAGAAATCCCACCCAGTAATTGTGCCACCCCATCCAGAATACAGCGACTGATAGGTTGAACTGGAGGTATTCGTCTCAAAGGAGCCATTCGTGATCGTGGCCGCCTGAGTTGTCATGCTCACCACAGCGACACTGAGTAGAAAAAGTGAAACAAGGCGGAGGTCGTAATGTGTTTTGATCATTGAAATAAGGATGTGGATTCACCCTCCTGCATCCGCATCCGCAGACCCGCGTGGCAAAAAAATTCAGAATCGCCCCAAAATAGTACTCTTTCAGCCCCGCAGCACCTCTCGCAGACTCGCCATTTCCTCTTCCAGTGCCTCCTCCGTGGTCACCGTCTCTGCCACTTCATTACGGATCAGCTCGCGCCACCTCCGGCGTAGCCGCATCGCGGTCGAGCGTAGAGTGCTCTCTGGAATACTCAAACGTGCACCCAGCGTCGCATAATCCGCACCCGCCTCGCTCGCCTGTATCGGGAATAGGGCATCAAACACCGCCGCTTTACCAGATGCCACGCACTCTAAACGTAACCGCCCCCGCGCCCTCCCCAGCAGCGCTAGTGCCCATGCACGGTCAAAGGCATGCTCAGCCGTTTCATATTCACTCCGCGTTTGGGCGAGAAACTCACTTTCTGCATCCACCAATTCCAGCGGTACGATTTCAGCGCCACCACCACGCTTCTGCCGCTGCTGTGTAGCCCATTCACTGGCCAAATGATTTTGCATTCCGTTGAGTAAAAAGGAGCGAAACCGCCCTTTCGCTCGATCCACTGCTGCCAAGCTGCTTCCGCGCAAAAGCTCGGCTAAAAAGCCCCGGACCGCATCCTCCGCATCTTCAGGCGAGCAGCCGCGCCGTCTCGCAAACGCATACAATGGTTTCCAATAGCTGCGACATAGCTCCTCGAGTGCCGCATCCGAGCTACCAACTGCCCCGGCTCCCACAGAAAGGATCAGACTCCAACGCGTCGTCGCAAAAGCATCAGCACTGTTCATATCATTCAGGAAAGCGTCTTTGGGAACTTTGTGCAAGTTATGCCCACCCCCTCCCTTTAGAAAACGACGTCCGGCCATTGCCACAATCATCTCTTCGCCCTAAAATCGACCAGCCATGCCCTCCGAACACTTCCAACCTGGTCAGATCATCTTCAAAGAAGGTGAAAAATCCCACGATGCCTATTACCTCGTACAAGGAGAGGTCGAGATCAGTATTTTCGGACCCCATGGAAAGCAAACTCTCGCCAAAATCGGCCCTGGAGAGATCTTTGGCGAGATGGGCATGATCATGGACCGCCCACGTAGTGCGACGGCGACAGCGCTCGATAGCGTCCTGGTGGAGACAATCACGGAGAGCGAATTCGAGTCCTACTTCCTCCAAAACCCTGCTCGCCTACACACCTATCTTTCCACACTCTTTGATCGTATTCGCAAAACCGACCTGCTGCTCCAGATCAGCGGAGCCGCCACACCGCCCGCTCAAAAGGAACCTCCGCACATGAGCCAGTCTATCGCGTGCGCATCGGCTCGCTCTATGATCAGACGGGCTATGATCACCGCGAGATAAACGCGACGATCACCAAACTCCCCTACCGCATCGGGCGCTCGCATTTTGACACTGCGGTGAGCTCTCTGGCGCGGAATGAACTCTCCATCGACGATGTGGCTCCATATCACCTCTCTCGGAATCACTGTGAAATCGACTTTGAGAGTGGTCATTTTATCCTCCGTGACCGTGGCAGCAAACTGGGCAGCTACGTCAACGGAGAGCACATCTCCGTCGATAGCGGAAAAATCGCCTCCACGCTGCAAAATGGCACCAACACCATCATCTTGGGGAATGAGCACAGTCCGCACCGCTTTGAATTGACCGTCGAAGTGCTTTCATAAACGACAAAAAGCCGCCAGCATCGCTGCTGGCGGCTTCCTGAATGAATCGGCGATCAGAGGTATTCGTTGATGAGATTTTCGCACATCTCCTGGCGACCGCTGGCGATCATGGGCTCTCCATTGGCGAGCGTGTAGGCCTCCAGCTCAGCGAAGCCGACTTCGCCCTTCTCGATCTTGGCCCCGATGCCGCTATCGAAGGTGGAGTAGCGCTGCTTGATGATGCCATCAAGGCGTCCGTCCTCAATGATGGCGTGGGCGATCTTCAGGCCGCGTGCGAAGGCATCCATACCGCCGATATGCGCATGGAAGAGATCGACGGGCTCAAAGGACTCGCGACGGGTCTTGGCATCGAAATTCAGACCGCCCGTAGTGAAGCCCCCCATCTTCAGCACCTCCAGCATGATCTGCGTGGTGAGATAGATATTGGTGGGGAACTGATCTGTGTCCCAACCGATGAGCTCATCCCCCGTATTCGCGTCGATGGAGCCCAGTGCACCAGCTGCAGCGGCGACTTGCAGCTCATGGCGCATGGTGTGACCAGCTAGGGTGGCGTGATTGGTCTCGATGTTCAGCTTAAAGTGCTCCATCAGACCATGCTCACGCAGGAAGTTGAGGCATGCAGCCGCATCGGAGTCGTACTGATGCGTGGAGGGCTCACGTGGCTTTGGCTCGATGTAGAAGGGGCCTTGGTAGCCGATTTTCTTCTTATGCTCGACTGCCATGTGGAGGAAGGCCGCGAGGTGATCGACCTCACGCTTCATATCCGTGTTCCAAAGTGTGGCATAGCCCTCGCGGCCACCCCAGAAGGTGTAACCCTCACCACCGAGGCGGTGAGTGACTTCCATAGCCTTTTTCACCTGCGCTGCGGCATAGGCGAAAACGTTCGCGTTCGGGCTGGTGGAGGCTCCTTGGCAATAACGTGGATGGGAGAAAAGGCAGGCGGTGCCCCAGAGGAGCTTCTTTCCGGTCTGTTTCTGCGCTTTTTCGAGTTCATCAGCCACCGCATCGAAGGCTTTGTTCGACTCGGAGAGGCTGCCTAGCTCTGGAGCGACATCGCGGTCGTGGAAGCAGTAATAATCGACTCCCAGCTTGTCCATGAACTCAAAGCAGGCCCACACACGGCGCTGTGCATTGGCCACGGAGTCCGTGCCATCGTCCCAGGGGCGCTGCGCGGTGCCAGAGCCAAAGGGATCGGAGAGCGAATTGCGCATCGCATGCCAGTAAGCCACACCGAAACGCATGTGATCACGCATCTTCTTACCGCCAACGACTTCGTCTGCGTTGTAATGCTTAAAGGCGAGAGGATTGCGGCTCTTAGGGCCTTCGAACTGGATTTTTTGGATGTCAGGGAATGCTTCGTTCATAGTTGTAATGAGGGCCTGGAAAGGAGACGGAAAGCGCCGGGGCGCAAGGTCAGTCTTCAGCGCTATTTTGCCGCATGAATGCCGTTTAGTCCTGAAGAGCACTTCACTGACATGAAATCGACCTTTTTCCCCTGCGCAGGAACGCGGGCGCTGCATGCGCCGACGCGGCGGGAGTTTGTTTACGGACTCGGCACCTCGCTGGGCAGTGTCGCTCTGACCTCCATGCTCGCGGCAGAGCAAAAAAGCCCGCTTTCGCCGAAAGCGCCGCAATTCCCCGCTCGGGCGAAAAACTGCATTTTTCTCATGATGGAGGGCGGGCCGAGTCATATCGACTGTTTTGACCCAAAACCCGCTTTGGAGAAGCTGCACCTCAAAGAGTTCACGCGGGAAGGAAAGATGAAATCCGCGATGGAGAGCGGAAAGCGCTACTATGTGCGCTCGCCCTTCCGGTTCGCCCAGCATGGCCAGAGTGGCGCGTGGATGAGTGAGCCCTGGCAGCATCTCAGCCAGGTGGCGGATGATTTGTGCTTCTTTCGCGGCTGTCAGGTCGATTCCGTCAATCATCCGACGGCGATGTATCAAATGAATTGCGGCAATCGCTTCGGCGGCGATCCCGCACTCGGTGCATGGGTCTCTTACGGCCTCGGGTCGGTCAATCAGGACCTGCCGGGCTTCCTCGTCCTCCCGGAAATCAGCTATCCACAAGGGGGCAGTGCGAACTGGGGGAGCGGCTACCTGCCCGCTCACTTCCAGGGCACTGCCCTGCGGGCCAAAGGATCGCCCATTCTCGATCTGAAGCCACCGCAGGGCATCACCGCCGATCATCAGCGTGCGAATCTGGACCTGCTCTCCAAGCTGAATGCCCAGCACGCTTCCGAGCACCCTTGGCATGATGAACTGAAGGCTCGCATGGCCAATTACGAACTCGCTTTTCGCATGCAGATGCAGGTGCCAGAGGTCATCGACATCGAAAAGGAGGATACCCAGCTCAAAGCCGCTTACGGAATCGGGCAAGACGCGACTGATGCCTTTGGCCGTAAATGTCTGCTCGCTCGCAAGCTGGTGGAGAAAGGCGTTCGCTTTGTCCAACTCTACGCGGGCACCTGGGATAGCCACGACTACATCGAGCGGGCTCATGGCAACCTCATCCGCCAAGTCGATCAGCCTATCGCGGCGCTCATCCGTGACCTAAAGCAGCGCGGCCTGCTCGAAGACACTCTGATCGTCTGGTGCGGCGAATTTGGCCGCACACCTGATAATGGTGTGCGCGGTGGCACGGCCTATGGGCGCGATCACAACCCGAAAGCCATGACCGTCTGGATGGCTGGCGGTGGCTGCAAAGCAGGCCACACCATCGGTGCCACCGATGATCGTGGCATGGAGGCTATCGAAGAGGTGCATCATGTCCGTGATCTCCACGTCACACTCCTGCGCCTACTCGGCCTAGATGACAATAAGCTCACGTTTTATCACGGCGGACGCTTCAAGCAGCTCTCACAGATCGGCGGCCAAGTCATCGACAAGCTCATCGCCTGAGTGCGAGCTCGCCTTTTCGCCCCTCAAGGCACATCCTCACCCAAGAACTGCGCCAGATTCTTTCGCAGATCGTTCCTGGCACGGAAAAGTAGGCTCTTCAGCGCGGGCAGAGACATTTTCATGATCGTGCAGATCTCCTCATACGGCAGATCTTGTTTCCCGCGTAGGATCACCGCCAGCCGCTGCTTCTCCGGCAGCGCCGCGATGGCTCGGTCCAGTGCATCGTGAAATTCAGCCTTCGCCAGATTCTCATCCGCCCCAGGCACACTGGAGTCCGTGTATTGATTCTCCGGCCCATCATCCTCACGCACAGCATCTAGGCTCACTTCCATGCGGCGACGAACCCGCCGACGAGTCTCATTGAAGACTAGATTCCGCATGATGGTGAAGAGCCAGGTCGTGAACTTCGCTGTCGGCTCGTAACGCGGCGCACTGCGCCACACTCGGATAAAGACCTGCTGCGCGATGTCATGCGCATCATCCATACTCCCCAGCATGCGATACACCGTGCCGATGATGGCATTCTGATGCAACTCGATGAGCCCCTCCAGCGCCCGCTCATCCCCTTCCCTGACCCGCATCATCAGACGCACGCTCTCCGCATCGGATGACTCATCCACCGCGTCCGAGAAATCGGGCGCGGGAGGGGCATGTTGGGTCCGTTCCGGTTCAGGCATGAAAAAGGCGGGAATCGCGACCACCAGAGTAGCGGGTGTCATGCACGGTGCAAACCCGGCTAACGCAGTTTGGTTTCGCAAGAGAACGTCAAATCACGGGATCGCCACCCGGTAGAAGCGTTTCGACTTGTTCACCGCATTGGCATCCGTCCAGGTCGTGCTCGCAGACGTCGCCGTCACGATTACGGGCGTCCATTTCTTCAAATCATCGCTGTACTCGATCCGGTAGTCGTTCCCAGCCACGCTCGGGAAACTCAGAACGGTGCTCGTGCTGCGACTGAGCGTCGTTTGGGGCTGCGCATTCACATTCGAGTCACTGGTGCCAAAATACGTCTCCAAGTCACTGTAGAAGCCATCGCCATCTGCATCCGTGTGGACTTCAAATGTATCGACAAAACCGCTGTCGAGCCCCGAAGCAGTCGCTTCGTCCTTCGAGTAGCTCCATTTCAGCAAATGCGTGCCTGCGGGGATCAGAAAGCCCTTCCTCGTCCAGCCCACCTCGCCGCTGATCGAGTCCGTCTCTACGCCATCAATGTAGAAGCGTAGAAAATCATAGTCCTCCTCCGAAGACACACCCCAGTAGAAGGTCACCTTACACGGCCCCGTGACCTCCGTGCTCATCTCGCAGCTCTCCTCGTGATCGACCGGCCCACTGCGAGCAGCATCCTCACCATCGCGAGCGTAGAGCCACTGCGGCAGCCATGTTTTATCGCCCGTAGTGGCAAAGGTGCGTGTCGGCGCATCCAGCACCTCTGCCAGCCCCTGTGCCACCGTGCCTACCTCGATCGTCACTGTGCCCGTTCCTACGCCAAAGCTATTCGTCGCTGTCACCGTGACTGGATAGCTGCCCACCGCTGCCACGCTGCCATAGATCAGACCCGTTTCTGCATGCAGTGTCAGTCCCGCTGGCAGATTACTGGCAGTGTAAGTCGTAGGCGCATTCGTAGCCTCGATCACATGGCGGAAATAGATGCCCGCATACGCCTTCACCGTCGCTGCTGGGACGACAGGAGCGGTGGTGATCGGTGTGATCGTCATCTCATCCACCCATCCTGTATCCAGGCCTTTTTTCTCGCCCTGATCCTTGGAGTAATAGATGTCGATGTTGTGCGGGCCACTGCCGATGTCTGTCTCACTCAGCGTCCAATCTTTCTCGCCCGTTAGGTAGTCACGCACATAGCCATCCACCGTGAGAATGAGATAATCGTAATTCTTTTCTGAAGACACCTTCCACTGAAAAGCCAGCCGCGCAGGCCCATTCACGGTGAATTCCATGCCCGAGTACTCCTCATCCTCCACATTCGCGAACTGGATCGCATCCACGCCATCATGCGTGGTGGCAGTCTGCAAAATCGGATCACCAAAGCCAAATGGCACGATCTTTGTCGCCGTCGGCTGCTCCACCGCCGTGGAGAGCGCTGGCAATGCCGCAAGGATGTAGAAATAGGTGTACTCGCTGCTCGTGCCGCTCGCATTCGTCACATCCTGATAGCCATCAGTGAGCCCAGTCTCTGTCGGCGTGCCCGTGATGAGCCCAGTGGTGGGATTCAGGGTCAATCCTGCCGGCAAGCCGCTGTAAAAATATCTTCCAGCCTCAAACAGCGTCGGCGCATTCGATGCCGTCATCTGATGCTTCATCTCCCAGCCCTCACGGCCCACGATGATCCAGCTCGATGTCAAAACCGGCAGTGGCAGCGCCTCTGGCGTGGGTGTGCCGAAAAAGGTGATCGTCACCTCATCCAGCGTGCCTGCGTGGTCGATGGTGCGGTCGATCACCTCCAGCTTCCAGTCTCCGTGCGAGCGCTCGCCCCAGAAATGCGTCGTCATGAAGGTCCAGTCCAGATCCACCGCCGTATCATTGAAGCGGGATCTGGCCAGCCGCACACTCACACCACTGGGCGACTTCAGCCGCCACTCCAGATGCCCCACGTAGCTGTGCGTGGCCTTCACATGCACCGTCACATGCTCCAAGCGCAGATTATTCGCCAAGGGCACGCTGAAGGTGCGTGCGGTGCCCGCAGCATCGGCATCCGGGATCGGCTGCGCCAGCGCTGTCTGCGTCATCACATGCTGCTGCCTTGCCGCCAAATTCGTCCAAGTCGCCGCCATTGCCACAGCGGCCTGTGCATTCACCAAGCCTGCACCGTAGCGCTCATTGAAGTGAAACCCCACACCGTTCTGCACCCATGCGCCATCGAATTCATCATTCTTCACCGCCGTGCGCACCAGGATCTCCTGCACATCACGCACCTTCAACGCAGGATTCGCCTCCAGCATCAGCGCCACCACACCCGCCACCGCTGGAGTGGCCGATGAAGTGCCACCAAAAGTATTCGTGTAATCGAAATTGGGGTAATCAGGATGCTCCACCGTGCCGCCATCTTCATTGTAGCCGATGTCACCGCTGCGATCCGTCGTGGTAATGCCCTGCTTACCGCCATTCGATGGCGCACAGACCAGGATATTCGCCCCTGGCTCGCTATACCAAGAGGCGCGGCCCTTTTCATTGATCGCAGAAACAGCGATCGCATACGGCGATGCCGCCCAGCCATCGTAATTCGAGTCATCGCCCGAGCCATTGCCATTCCCCGCTGCCCAGAGGAAAACGGTGCCCTTCCCTGCCCGCCCCGTCGTCGCAGCATCCTCGAGTGCGGCTAAGCTCAGCGGCCCAGGCCCACCCGTGCCATAGGCACTGTCGTAGGGGCCCCAGGAGTTGCTCTTGATGTCGATGATGTCCTTCTTGAAGGCAAAAGCATCCGCCTCATCCGCATCCGTCGTCGGCGCAGCGATGAGCTTCAGCCCCACCAGCGTCGCCAGCGGTGCCACGCCACTCACTCCGAGGGCATTATCACCGCGTGCCGCCGCTACCCCTGCGCAGGCAGTGCCGTGGTAGTTTTCCACCCCTGGAGAGGGATCATCATCGAGCGCATTAAAATCACGATCATTCACCAGATCCACATTCGCGGCCAAATCCGCATGCGCCACCTCCAGCCCATCATCCACGATGCCGATGCGCACACCGCTGCCTTTTCGCGTGTCCCAGACATTCACCGCATTCACATCCACACCTGCCGTGCCACCATTTTGCCCCGTATTGCGCAAATGCCACTGTTGGTCAAAAAGCGGATCATTCGGCACTGCGCAGCGAAAAAGCTGCCTAGCCAGCAAAGGTGTCGCGGAGGCCACTTCGGGCCGTTTTTGCAGCATTTCCGCTCCACCCAGGGCCGCGTCTGCTTTCCCTGCGAAATCCACCACGGCATACTTACCGCGTTTTTCCACCTTCAGCACACCGGGCAAGGAACGCAGCCCCGCGATGTCCTTCCCCGCCCGCAATTCCACCCGCACACGCCTCGTCAGCCAGTGCCGCGTGCCTTCATTCCTCGGTGCCCGCTTCTCATAGAGCACCCACTCGCCTTTCGAGCCCGTTTCCACCACTGAGCGCTCAAACTGCTTCCCCCCGACCACGATCTGCCCGCGCAAAATCGCGCCACAGGCTAGAAAGAGGAACAGAATGAAAAAACGCATCCGCATAGAGACAAACAGCCCACGAGTTTGCTCGTTCACAGGCCGAATGCGAGCCTGAAAAAAGGACTAGCGAACCACGCAAACTGCACACAGCATCCTTTGTCACCAGCCGGATTTTCCTTCTGCACGACACCGCCAGGGTGCTCTGCCGAGCTGAATCAAGATTCGACGCCTTCAGTTTTTTGAAAGCCTCAGATTCCTATGAAAGCCGCTCCTCTCCTCGCACTGCTGTGTTTTGCCTCGGCACTATCTCTCCAGAGGCTATCAGCGCAGAATCTGAAGTCCACTCTGGGAGACATCCCCATTGCTCCGGTGCCTGTGGACAGCAATGGCAACCCCATTCCGCCAACTCAGCCTACGGATGAGCAAATCGCCGAACAGAAGCGCCTGCAGCAGGCACGCCAGGATCAAATCCGTGCACAGGAGGAAAAAGACGCCGCCGAGCAGCGCCTACGCGATGAACAACTCGCCGCCGAACACCGCGCAGAGGAGCGTGATGCTCAGAACCAAAATCGCACGCTGATCTACGTCGTGCTTGCCGTCATCGCCACACTGATTGCCTCACGCCTTTTCAAAAAACAACCTCCACCATCCCCATGATCCTCTCTCGCTTTTCCTTCCTCCTCGCCTGCACTTTCCTCTGTGGCTTGGCTGCTGCGGCGGAGCCCAAAACTCCCGACCTACCACAATGGCGTGGCCAGCAGGATGGCGGCGGCGATTTCTCCACGCGTGTCTTCAGCACCCAGGCCGACTGGGCGGGCTTTTGGCTCCGCAGTGGCAAGCCAGCCCCGCAGGCACTGGATGAAAAGCGTGAGATGGCAGTGCTCATCACCCTCGGTGAGCGTCCCACCGGCGGATTCAAGCCACGCATCCTCAGTGCCACCGAGAGCGATGGAAAATACCTCGTCGTCTATTCCGAGGGCAAACCCGGCCCCGACACCTTCGTCACCCAGGCACTCACCTATCCATGGGTGATCGCCATCGTGCCAAAATCCAGCCTCAAGGTAGAAACACGTCTCCAAGCCCCCTAACTCGCTCACGACCATGAAATTCATCTTCAAGTGCATCCGCGAGCTCGTCTATGCTTTCGGCATTCTCGTCCTCTCCTTCATCGGCGGAAACATTCTGTTCCGTGCCACCATGGATCTGCTCGGGAAAAGCTACACCAAATCGGATGTCGATGTCTTCATGCTGCTCTTCGGTCTGGCGGTGCTGCTTATTTACATCCTGCGCAAAATTTTTCGGCGCAAAAAAAGCCTCCCACCGCCCACTGAGTGATGTCTGCCACCGACCAGGAGCCGAATCCAGGCTGTGGCCGCCGTGTGGTGGAGATCGTAGGGCTGTGCATGCTGCTTTTCCTGCTTTTTAGCGGTGCTCGCGAGTTTTGGCAGGGCCGCGCAGACGCCTTTGGCCCATCGGAGCTGGAGGAGCGTGATCTCACACTCGCTCCAGGCATCCAGGTGGAAATCCTCTCTTCCGCGGGATCATTGCGTGAGAGCCGATTTGATGCCTTTGATGTCTCGCCCGACGGCGAGGTGCTCGTTTTGATCGGCACGCGACTCGTCGCACTGCATAGCGGAGAGGAAGTCTTCACGGAGGATGTTGCGGTGCAGTCCTTCGCCTTCGCACAGGATGTGCTGGCCATCACGAACATGCAAAACGAGCTCGGGTTTCTCGCACAGGGGAGATTTGAGCTAGCAGGGCCCGCACCCATGCCCACCTGCCGCCTACGGCCCACCACGGATCACACGCGGCTGCTTTTACTGCGTAGCGACTATGATTCAAACACGGGCCAACCTGCACTCATGGCCATGCACTCAGGTCAGGAGCCTATCGCTCTCACTGGCTCGAACTCGCCACTCACCACCGCAGGCGGCGATGTCTTGCAGACCTACTTTTCCGAAAATGGCTCGCTCTTCCGGCTCCTCACCACCGACTTGCCGTCCTTGGTCTTCATGCTGCCAGAGGAAGACGTCAGCATCACCGGCATCTGCGTCGCTGGGAGCACACTCTATTTTTCCACGGAGAAAGCCGTCTATGTGCTGGAGGAAGGCATCGCCATCCCACTCGTCCTCGGTGCGGGTGGTGATCTGAGGCTGGTGGAAGGCGCACTCTACGTACTCGATTCCGCTTCAGGCAGAGTCCTGCGCATCATGCTCACTCATCCAGAATCATCATGAAGCTCCTCTGCACGCTACTTTTGCTCTCATTCGCCTTTGGCACTGCTCAGGCCGCCACGCCTGACCCTTTCCGCAGTGGCCTTGATCAACTGCGCATCGCTATCGAAAAACTCGGCCAACCCGCTGCATCGGAGGTCTCATCTGCCATACGTGAACTCGACGACATCCGCCTCGACCTCGAAAAACAAGCCGCCGTCCTCAACAATCACTACGCCAACATCGACAGCGAACAGGACAAGCTCGACCGAGCCAATCGCGACCGCGAAGACAAGCTACGCCAGATCGACTTTGAGCAAAAAACGCACGCTGCGGACATGGAGGATCTGACACGGCGCATCGCCGCCCTGCGTGCCGATAAAGCGCAACACGAAGCCGCCAAACTAGCCGCCACCAGCGAGGCCGAAATGCGTCGCATCAACGAATGGGCCATGGAGGGCAATCGGCGCAAAGGACTGCTCGAAAAAGAGCTCGCAGAGCTCGATCAACGACGGAAAGACCGTGATCAGCGCCGCGCAGACATCGCCAGCGACATCATCAGCCACGCCCAAAACGCCAACTGGCTCGGACGACGCCGCAGCCTCGTCGATCAACAGTCCTCTCAATTGCTCGCGGCTATGTCCGCCGCACTTTCCCGTGCTCTCGCCCTCAGCCAGATCCAGTCCATGCCTGCACGTGTAGCAGAGTATGAATCCCCAGAAGCCATCGCGAAAAAAGTGAGCAAAGAGTTCTTCTATGGCGTCGCGAAAGAGGCCTCCATCAACTACCTCAGCAAAAATGCGCAGCAGGAAGTCCTCGAACGGCTAGGGAAAAGGCACGTCCTCAAAATCCTCTCCGCCGTGGGGCTCCAGGGAGTCCCCGGAAGGACGATCTACTCCGTCGCGGAAGTCTCCCTTGAGGCCACCATCGCAGGCACCGAGCAGCGCACACGCGAGGTCACTCGGAATCTTTTTCTCATCGGCGACTACGGAGAAATCATGAAGCGAATGATCCAGGCGCAGGGCGCAGGTGCCACCGAAACGCCCGAATACCTCGCCATGCAGAATGAAATGAAGCGCCTCGCTGATGAGATGCCAGATTCCAATGGCGAGGTCATGCTCCAGGGACTCAACAGCGCTGCCGCCATCACCACAGCGCTCATCGGTGCCGCTGGCAACTACGTCGGCAGCAAAGCCCAAAAAAAGGTATTCAAACTCACCGACCGCTGGCTCACCTCCAAATACAAAACAGACAGTGCTAGCACCGTGCGCTTCTTCCGCGGAGCATTCAAAGCCGTCTCCAATACCACGGCTAGCGATGGCACCAAACGCAGCGCCGCACTCATTCAGTCAGCACTGCAAGAGGCACGCGAAAAGAAAGCCACTCACTGACTCCATTCTTCCTCAAAGTAACGCACCAGCGCCTGGTTGCTCAGATGATTCGTCTCCACCGCCACGCGGGCGATGTCTGGCGGGAACTGCGTTAGTTGCTCCAGAGTGGCGGCATTCATGAAGCGTAGGCCTTCTGGAAGTTTCGCCGCTTCGGTGAGAGGTTTTGCAGAGGCCAAAATGAAACCCCACTCGCCAAAACTCGGCACAAAGGCGTGATACGGCTCCGTTTGCAGCCCACAGGCACGCAGCGTGGCCTCCACGCACCAGAACGACTTCCGCGCTACAAATGGCGATGTACTCTGCACCACCACCGCTGCATCCGCACTCATGCTGCGACGCAGGCGCTGGTAAAAAGTCGTCGTGTAGAGCTTCCCCAGTGAAAAATTCGAGGGATCAGGAAAGTCGATCACCACAAAATCGAACGGCCCACGCTGCTCCGCCAGCCAGATGAAGGCATCCGCATTTTCCACCCGCACACGGGATGAAGCCAGCGCCCCACCATTCTGCTGCATCAAAAGTGGCTGCTGGGTAAACAATCGCGTCATCGCCGGATCGAGATCCACCAGCGTGACCGACTCGATCTGCGGATAGCGCAGGATTTCCCGCGCCGCGAGCCCATCTCCACCACCGAGAATGAGCACTTTTTTGGCCTGCGGCAGCCTGCTGAGCCCAGGATGCACCAAGGCCTCATGATAGCGATATTCATCCCGCGTGCTGAACTGCAAATTGCCATTCAGGTAGAGCCGCAGCTCACTTTTTTGACGCCGTGAGCACGATGCGCTGATATGGCGTGGATTCGGCAAAAATCACCGGATCAGGGAAAACCGCGTATTCAGCCAAGCGGGTGATTTTTTCGCCCCAAATCAGTCCAGCGATCAAAACGGCCGCCACAAGGCCGCCAGAGAGCCAAAGACCGCTTTTACGCGGCAATTCATGCCTCAACATCCGCAACGCCAACATGCCGACACCCACATTGATAAGCCCAAAAAGAAACGCACTACGCACCAGCCCCAAATGTGGCACCAGCACCAACGGAAACAGCAGTGATGCGAGTAACGCCCCGATGTAATCAAAGCTGAACACATTCGACACGAGGTCCTTGAACTCGAAACGTCCCTCCAGCACTCGCAGCAGCAGCGGAATCTCCAGCCCCACTAGCATGCCGATCAGAAATACCATGCCATAGAGGGGGATGCGGAACGAAACACTCCACCCAAAGAGCAGAAACAACAGCGCCGCCGAGCACCCACCCACCAACGCGATCAGGAACTCGATGCGAATGAACGTGGCGATCAAATTCCCCGTGATGAACCGCGACAAATACGAACCCACACCCATCGCGAAGAGATAAACCCCGATCACCGTGGAAAACTGCATCACTGAGTCTCCCAGCAAATAACTCGCCAGCGTCCCCGCGATCAGCTCATACACCAGCCCACACGTCGCGATGGCGAAGACGGAGAGAAGCAAAAGCCAGGGCTTGGGTGCGGAAGTGGACATACACAATTCACACCCAAGAGAGCACGCAGTCAGAACCTACGCGAGGAGGAACTGCCACTCAGGGCCACTCACTCCCAGCGGATGTTTTTCGAGCTGGCTTGGCTGTGCAGGGTCTGCGTGACTTGCTCGTCAAAGGAATCTGTCTTGCCAGAGGCGGCGAGTTTTTGGCGTTCAGCGAGAATGTGGGCATCACGGGCTTTGACGAGATCGGCGATGCGTTTCTGAATGGCTTCACGCTCGGCCTGTTGTTTGGCGACGTGCGCTTTGAGATCTTCTGGACTGAGCTTTCGTAAATTTTCGGGCAACTCATCGGCTTTGACCTCTTCGAGCTTCTTTTTGCCCTCCTTGATGGCGTCGATGAGCTCTCCCGTGCCCTGCACGGTCTTGGCAGACTTCCAGTTGAAGGCTAGGCGGCTTGCATTCGCCGCAGGTGCCGCAGCTTCAGCGGCAGATTGCTTGGATAGCACGCCCTGACGCATACTTTCCGTGCCGCAGGGGATGAGGGTGGCACCGATCTTGATGTTCAGTTCCATCAGTTCCTTGTCCTGCGGTGCGGCAATATGCTGCATATTGCCGTCCTGTGGGATGACCGCAAAAGCGCCGCCTGCACTGCTAGCGATGGCCTTCCACACCTCCGCCGTGCCAGCGATGTTGCCGCACTGGATGGTATTGATGAGGATGTCTTTCTTGCCGGCTTTTTTGCAGACCTTGGGCCAATGCTTGCCATCCGCATACTGCTGCGGCGGCGCATCACCGACGAGGTAAACGACGCGGAAGGTATCTGGATCATCACTCCACTGCATGCTGCTCACGGCTTCATGCAGCGCCTCACTGACGCTCTCCGGCGTATCACCACCACCATCGGCACGGAATTTCTGCAAATCGGCGTAAAGCGCATCCAGATCATCCGTGAGTGCGACAGGACGCGTCACATACGCATCTCCGCGATCACGATAACCGACCAGACCAAATCGGACCTGCGGCTTTGGCTTTGCAGAGATGATGTCATTGG
The DNA here is from genome assembly GCA_016713035.1 of Verrucomicrobiaceae bacterium. Taxonomy (NCBI): domain Bacteria; kingdom Pseudomonadati; phylum Verrucomicrobiota; class Verrucomicrobiia; order Verrucomicrobiales; family Verrucomicrobiaceae; species Verrucomicrobiaceae bacterium. Next base: position 350,936 of record JADJPW010000006.1, on the reverse strand, counting down.
CGATGGACCAGATTTTTTGCTTCGCCCCCTCGATGAGCCCGGACATGGAGCCCGTCGTATCGAGCACGAAGCACACCTCGACTCGTTTTTGTGCCTGAGTCGGCTTTTGGGCCTCAGTAGGCACTTTGGGAGCGGTGGCAGTTTCAGTAACCGCTTCATTTTTGGCCTGTAAGACCAGGGTGAAGGCGGAAAGAGCGATAGGAAGGAGTAGGTGCGTTTTCATGGCACCGACAGGCTTCCACGCAGGTCTGCCCTCGTCTGTAAAGTGCGAGTAAAGACCCGCTTGGGACCACGCTTGTTACGCGAAGAGGTTGGTGAGCGGCTGGCCTTTGTCGGTGACGGTGAAGGGACGCTTGGTGCTGCTGTAGAGCACCAGATCGAGCGGCAGACCCAGAGCGTAAGCGATGGTGGCATTGAAGTCGGGCACGCTGACTTTGTTTTCGGTGACTTCGATGCCTTTGTCCGTTTTGCCGTAGGTTTGACCACCCGCCACGCCACCGCCCCAGAGGACAGAGCTGAAGGCCTTCGGATAGTGATCGCGTCCGTCGTTTTGATTGATCTTCGGTGTGCGGCCGAATTCAGAGGTGAGGACGACCAGTGTGTCATCGAGCAGCCCACGGCGATCCAGGTCACTGAGCAGGGCACCGACGGCTTTATCGAGCTCGGCGGCACGCTCTGGCAGGCGGGCGTAGATGTCCTGGTGCATGTCCCAGCCACCGAGGGTGACTTCGACGAACTTCACGCCGTGTTCGATGAGTCGGCGGGCGAGCAGGCAGCCCTGGGAGAAATTGCCTTCGCCATAAATAGCATGGGTTTCAGCAGATTCTTTGCTGAGATCAAAGGCATCGAGGTCTTCACTCTTCATGACCTTGATGGCGTCTTTATAGACTTCCGCGTAGGCTTTGACGCCGTTGTAGTTGTAGGCCTGGCGAAAGCCCTGATCGAGCTTGGCAGAGAGGCCGAGACGGTAATCAAAATCTCCGTCGCTGAGTGAGTCGGGCTTGTGGCTGTTTTGCAGGCCTTTGGCAGGATCGTTAAGGATGAGGGGCTGGAAGGCTGCCTCAAAGAAGCCGCCTCCAGGGTGCTTGGAGTCACCCGTGATGATGACAGAGCCGGGGAGGTCTGCATTGCCCTTGCCGTGGAATTTTTGCAGCCACGCTCCCATGGTCGGGTGCCGTGTGGCTCCGCGCATGGTGTAGCTGGTATGCTGAAAGTAGTTCCCCTGAGCGTGGGCACCCTGCGTGGAGGTGAGCGAATTGATGACGACGCCGCGATGCATCATTTTGGCCGTTTCAGGCAAGTATTCGCTGACTTGCACGCCATCGGCGCTGGTCTTGATGGCCTTGGTGGTGCCCATCGTATCTGCTCCGGGGACGACACCGAAAGTATCCAGATGCGTCATACCACCAGACATGTACAAATAGATCACACGCTTGGCCGTAGCGACCTGCTTAGCCTTTGAAGCACCTTCAAATGGCGCAGCAAGACCACGCGGCGCGAGTCCATTCATGACAGAGACGCCGAGACAGGTTTTGGCGATGTTTTCGACAAAGTCGCGGCGGGAGAGATCGGTGGTGGTTTTCATAAAAAGGTGGCGTTGGATGGGTGCGATAGGTCAAAAAGGTCTCATAGGGCCTATATCACTGAACGAAGAGGAATTGGCTGCCGGTGATCAGCGCATGCGTCACGTCGGTGACGGCTTTTTCGCCACGCTCGGAGGTGACTTGGCTGAGGATGGCTTTTTCATCGGCGTTTGGCTGACGACCGAGGAGGGCGAGATAGAGCGTTTCGAGCTTCTGTGAGGTGCTCGCTGCTTTTTCGAGGTCTTGATTGAGCTTGGAAGCCGGACTGCCGAGGATTTCGGCCACAGGGCCATTGAGCAAGCTGAGAGCCTGCGGCACGGAGGCGTCATCGGAGGCATTTTGGATGAGTTCGCGGTCACTTTGACCAAAGGTGCGCAGGAAGGTGCCAGGACGAGCTGGGCTGGGCTGCTCACTGGCGCGGGTAGCAAGGTTCACGTCTTTGTTGCCACTGTTTTTCTGGTAGTTTTTGATGAATTCACGGCGCTGCTCTTTGGTCATGCTCGCGAGCTTTTTGGGGTCGATCTGCGGGCGCATCTGCTTGGCGGGCTGTTTGTTTTGTTTGGCCGCGTAGCCTTGGCGTAGCTCTTTGGCACGCTCTTCACCGAGGAGTCCGATGAGGAAATCACGCTCGGTTTCTTTACGGAGCTGCTGGGCTTGGCGAGCGAGATCTTTAGCAGCGGCGGCCGTATCGCCGCCTTTTTCCTTGGCAGCCGCGAGCTGGGCCTTCATGTCATCGAGCTTCTTTTGGTTGGCGGAGAGCTTATCGGCATTCTTGCTGGCGATTTCGATGAGCCCCTTGGCTCCTTTTTCTTTGATGGTGCCGAGGAACATGCCCAGATCGTCGAGATACTGGTTCAGGCGGACATTTTCGTCATCGACGCTGTCATCGACATTGCCTTTGCTAAGAGTGACGAGGCTGTCCCAAATCTGCTCCGCGCTCATACGGCGGAGGATGGGGCCGGTGAAGTGATAAGTCTCACCCAATGGCACCTCCTGCGTCGTGGCGGCACGCTGATAGGCATCGGTGTTGTAGATCACGCGGAGGAAGGATTTGAGCGAGTATTTCTTCTCCACCATCAGCTCTGTGAGGTAATCCATCAGCGCAGGATTGCTGGCGACGGTGCTATCGGTCATCTCATCGACGGGCTCGATCAAACCAATGCCAAAAGCCTTCTTCCACATGCGATTGGCAATGACGGTGGTGAAGCGCGGGTTCTGGGGATTAGCCATCCAATCGGCAAAACCCTGAATGGTGGTCTGACCGTCTTTCTGCACGGCTTCGTGGCCGAACATGGTCTTGGCCGTGACTTTTTCGCCGGGCTTGCCATCTGGGTAGTGGTAATCATGCGGAAGGGTGGGCGTTTTGCCCTCCTGCCAGGTCGCGCTGGTATAGCGCAGGGGCTTCATCACGTCCTGCATGGCTTGTTTGACTTTCTGCATGTCCTCACGGCTGACGCTGGCAGTTTCGGTCTTGTCGGCGGATTTGCGCTCGGCCTGCATTTTCTGCACGTAGGCCTTCCGCTCTTTGGGCGTCATGCTAGCGAGGAGTTTTTTGTCGAACTGCTGTTTGGGCTTCTCCGATTTGATGTTGAAGCCGTTGCCCTTGGTGTCCATGCCCCAGGTGAAGGCGGCCATGTGGTAGTAGTCCATCTGCGTCCATTTATCGAAGGGATGGTTATGGCATTGGGCACAGACGATGCTGGTGCCCAAAAAGACCTGCACGGTATAGGCGAGGTGGTCGAGCTTGTTCTCATCCCGCTGCCAGAAGCCGATACTACCGCTATCCCACACGCCGCCGTCGGTGGTGAGGAGATTACGCACCATCTGATCGTAGGGTGTATTGGCTTTGATCTGCTTTTTGAGCCACTCCTCGTAGGCCTCGGCCGTGAGGCGGCCTTTGACGTTGTCGGAGAGGCGCAGGATGTCGGCCCAGTAGTTAAACATGTGGCTGGTGTGCCCATCGGAGGCCAGCAGCGTGTCGATGAGCTTGCTACGCTTCTGCGGATCGCTCGATTGCCTATACGCAGCGACTTCTTCGACGGTGGGGATGCGGCCCGCGATGTCCAGGTAGAGACGGCGCACGAGCACGTCCTCACTGGCGGGCGGATTGGCCTTCACACCGGCCTTTTCCCAGCCTGCGGCGAGGAGTTGGTCGATTTTTTGGCTTTCCGGCATGGAGGCAGCCTGGAGAGTGCCGAGGCCGAGAGTGAAAACCAATGCGGAGGTGATGCGGAGGGGGCTCATAGTATAAAGAACTCGTTACAAGGCCGTGAACGACCCGCCCTTGCGCTTCTTAGCTCTATTTTGCCGCTTTCCCCATGTCCCCCATATTCAGAGCGGTCGGGAGTACTGATGGCAGCGAGTGGGCAGCTTAGTGCTTACTCGCCGACGCGGACGATGCCGCGCTCGATGGCGATGGCGACGGCATTGGTGCGGTCGAAGGCATCGAGTTTTTCCAGGATGATGCTGATGTGGAGGCGGATGGTGCCCATGCTGAGTTTCATCATGTCCACGATCTCTTTGGTGGAGTGACCACGGACGAGGAGGCGGAGGATTTCTAGCTCGCGCTCGGTGAGGGGCTTGCGCTTTTCACGGGCTCTGATTTTGGCGATGATGGCGGGTGGGAAGTAGGTCTCTCCAGCGGCGATGGCGCGGATGGCGGCGAGGACTTGCTCACACTCGCTGGATTTGGTGAGGTAGCCGCGTGCTCCGGCGCTGACGGCCCGCCAGATGTCTTCTTCACCTTCTAAGATGGTGAGCATGAGGATGCGGGCATCTGGGAACTCGTTGCGGATGATGGAGAGGGTCTGGACGCCGTTTTGATCCGGGAGGTCGTAGTCCATGAGGACGACGTCTGGGCGGTGCTCGCGGTAGAGGGCGACGGCTTTGCCGCCAGTGCCGGCTTCGGCGATGACGGTCATGTCTTTTTCGGCATTGATGGGGACACTGAGGCCGAGCCGTGTGGCGAAATGGTCGTCCACGATGAGGACTCGGGTTTTCTTGGGCATGCTCATAGGCCTGAACGCGGTTGGCGGGGTGCGGTGACGGATACGGTAGTCCCCATGCCCGGTTCGGATTGGAGCCGCAATTGTCCATTTATCTTTTCGGCACGCTCACGCATGCCGCTGAGGCCGAAATGGCCGCCATCGGCTCCGAGGGTGTGGAGGTCGAAACCGTGGCCGTCGTCGTGGACTTCGAGGAGGACTTGGCTGTCGGTGTATTGGAGCCGGAGGTCGATGTTTTTGGCCCCGGAGTGTTTTCCGGCGTTGGAGACGGCTTCTTGGGCGAGGCGGAGGAGATTCAATTCCATGGTGCCGGGGAGCCGTGCGGGAAGACCGATGGTTTGGACGGTGAAGCGGGCTCCGGCGGCGGTGGCGAGCGGTTTGAGCAGTTCCTCGATGGCGGCGGAGAGGCCGCGCTGCTCCAGGGTGACGCTGCGGAGCTCACGGATGGTGGAGCGTGAGTCCTCACGTGCACGGCGCAGGAGCCTGCGTGCGAGATCGAGTGTCTCAGTGGCTTCGGCGGGTTTTTCGCCGTTCATTTTCATGGAGGTGCTGTCGAGGAGCATGTTCACGCCGACGAGTTCTTGTTCGAGGGTGTCGTGGAGGTCGCGGGCGATGCGCTGGCGCTCCTCCATGGTGCCTTGTTTTTCAGCATGCTGGCGGATCATGCGTGACTGCCTACGGACGATGAACTGGAGAGCGAGAGCCCAGGCGGCGATCATGAGGGCGAGGAGGCCGACGATGCCGAGCACCCAGAGTGCATGCTGCTCATTCCACCAAGAGGGCCTGGCGAGGACGAGGATGTCTGCTGGCTGGCGTAGGAGGATGCGGAAGCCAGTGGCGTTCCGTGGGATGACTAATGGGCGGTCTGAGATGAGCTCGCAGATTCCAGTGAGGCGTAGGGTGGTGCCTGGTGCGTAGTCTTCTGGGATGATCTCTGGGAGGGAGAGATGTGCTTCAAAGACTTGCCCTGCCGCACGGCAGATGAGGGCGGTGGATTCACGACCGCGGATGACTTCGATGAATTCGGCATCGAGGGTGACGAGTTCGCATTGCTCGCGGCTGTTGCGCTGGGCAGAGGGGTCAAAGGGCTGTGGGATGAGTGCGCTTCTGATGGTGTCTGCGCCAGTGAGCTGCCGTACATCCCGTGCGCTGAGGCTGGGACGGAAGTGGGTGATGAGAGGATAGCCATCGACCTCGACGCCATCGCCGCGCTGCACCTGGAGGGGCTGGGCAGTCTGAATGAACATGCTGCCGCCTTCGCCCCGCAGGTAGAGGCCGCGGCCTGGGACGAGGTGGGTGCATTGGCCACGGAGGCGCACATGGGTGCGTAGGTCGGTGTGGACGCGGAGGAGGTCACTGACGGTGGCGAGGGGCGGTGTGTCGCTGGCTTGGGGCTCCTCGACGATCTGGAAGGACTCTAGATCGGGCACAAAGAGCAAGCGGCCGGACATCTGGCGCTGGTCATTGAAGTGGGTGCCTGCGACGCCGTGGACGCGGACGCGTCGCTCGAGGAGCTGCCAAGGGATCTGGCGCAGCTCGCGGCTCTGGGGGACGAGCGCACGGACCTGCCAGCCGTCGATTTGGAGATCGACGACGAGGCTCTGCTCCTGGAAGGAGGTGCCTTTGACGACGGCGGTGACTTCGACGGGGTGGCAGTCCAAGGCAGGAGCGAAGAGAGCCTCTGCGCTCATTTTTTCATAAACGGGCGGCGTGCCTGGGCCGAGTTGCACGATCTGGTCTGGTAGGACGACGGGGAGGAATTCGCCCTCCGAGACGGTGCCTTCGATGCGAAGACGCTCGCCTTTGAGATAGGGCTGAGCGGGGCGTTTGTCATGAGGGACGCCGACGCAGATGCCATTGTGCCCGTCATGGATGAGGAGGACGCCCCAGTCCTCATGATAAAAGGTGACGACTGCTTCGAGCCGAGCAGGTGGGCCTAGTCGTGCCTGCTCAGGGCTGAGGGCACGGATGGCCGCAGTCGTGGTGAGCGGCTCAGCGCCGTGGGTGGTGACTGCGGTAATGGCAGCCGTGAGGAAATGGAGCAGCAGGAGGAAGCGTTTCATGCATCGTTCCTCGTGGATTGTTCATGCCAGGGTCACTCGACGTCGCCGAAGCCGGATTTGACGAGTTCTTCGAGGTCAGCCATGGCGGCCTCTGCGTCGGCACCGTCGGTGGAGATTTTGATGCACTCGCCTTTGCCTGCTGCGAGCATCATGAGTCCCATGATGCTCTTGCCATTGACGGGCTCATCGTCTTTTTCGACCCAGATATCGCACTGGTATTTACTGGCTCGCTTTACGAACTGCGCGGCTGGACGCGCATGCATGCCCATCTTGTTGCAGATCGTGAGTGTTTTTTCGAGGCTCATGAGGCGGTGCGTCAGGGTGCTTGGGGGGACTTTTCCTGATTGGCCGAGGGCGGCGCTAAGGTCAACCTAATTGGTTGTTGGTGATGTTATTGAGCAATTTTTGATCAAAATCGACCGCGCTGTTGTAACCGAAGGCGCGGAGCTTGTAATTCATGGCGGCGAGTTCGATCAGGGCGGCGACATCACGACCGGGGGCGAGCGGCAGAATGACGTGGGGCACATCGAGCCCCAGCACCTCCCGCGTGCGGGTGGCGATGCCGACGCGCTCTAGCTCCTCGGTTTTTTGGTTATGAACGAGGCTAACGATGAGATCGAGGCGCTTGCTGAGACGCAGTGCCCCGACGCCGTAGAGAGCTGTGACATTGAGCACACCGAGGCCACGGATCTCGATCATGCCGCGCAGATTATCCGGCGCAGAGGCATTGATCTCACGGTCCTCAAAGAGACGCAGCCGCACCACGTCGTCTGCGACGAGGCTGGCCCCGCGCTGGAGCAGGCCGATGACGCTCTCACTTTTCCCGCTGCCGCTCTCGCCCTCAATGAGCACGCCGACACCCTGTACATCGACCATGCAGCCGTGGGCACTCATGCGTGGGGAGAAGGCCCATTCGAGTTTGATGGTGGCTAGATTGAGGAACTTCATCGTCACCATGCTGGTCTGGAAGACGGAAATGCCGACTGAATTGGCGATTTCGACGAGATCCGGCTCCAGGCTGTGCCCGCGGGCGGTGATGATGCAGGGAATGTCCCAGCCACAGAGCTGGCGGAAGCGGTCCGCCCGCGAGGCCGGCAGCAAAGCAGAGAGATAGCTGTGCTCCGAGTTACCGATGACTTGTAGGCGCTTGTAGGCGAAGTAGTCGAAGTATCCACACAGCGCCATACCGGGCCGATTGACAGATGGCTCACTGATTTTACGCGAAAAACCACTGTCCTGGCCGATGAGCTTGAGCTTCAGCGCCTCTTGATTGTCCTGGAAAAACTCGCCCACAGTCACATGGGATGGGCGGCGGACTTTTTGAATGGGATTCATGCGTGGCGAGAGTAGGTGGTGATTGTGCGTTGGCAAAAATATTTGGAATACGTAAAAAGAATCCTCCGCGCAAAGTGTAGCCGTCCTCAAAGCCAAATGCGGTGAAGGAGCGGAGGCTGTAGGCCATCGGGTGAGACTCAGTCACGATTTTCACAAAATTTCTCTCCAAATTTGTGCGCGGCTCCGTATGGAGGAGCCCGCTATTTTCTGACCTCTCGCTTATGCTCCGAAAAATCTCCCCCCTACTCCTATCGGTCTCGCTTTTCGCCGCTGATCCCGTGGCACCACATGCACCGAGCGCAGAGCCTATCGCGGCTACGTCTGCCCGTGCTCAAAAAAGTGCTCCGCCCGCCAAAGGAGAGCGCATCGTGCTCATTGGCAATGGTCTAGCCGAGCGTGACACCTGGTACAGCCGTATCGAGACCGAGCTGCATCTGCGCTACCCGAATGAGCAGCTTCTCCTGCGCAATATGGGCCACGTCGGCGATACTCCGGGCTTCCGCCCACATCCGGCACGCGTCTCGCAGTGGGCCTTCCCAGGTGCAGAGAAATTCCATCCCGATAAAAAAGTCCACAACGGCAAAGGCTTCTACTCCACACCGGATCAGTGGCTCACGCATCTGAAAGCAGACACCATCGTCGCCTTCTTTGGTTACAATGAGTCCTTTGATGGTCCTTCCAAAGTGGGCAATTTCGAGGCCGAGCTGGATGCATGGGTCGTTCACACACTCTCAAAGGCCTACAATGGCCAATCCGCCCCTCGCGTCGTTCTCGTAAGCCCGGTCGCCTACGAAGACCAGAGCGCGAAACGCGATCTACCGAAGGGAGATGCCGAAAATGCCAATATCATCCTCTACTCGGCGGCTATCGAGAACATCGCCAAAAAACACGGCCTGACCTTCATCGACCTCTTCACCCCGACGAAGGCGATTTATGCCAAAGGCGGTGAAGCCTTCACCACTGGCGGTTTTGTGCCGACAGATGCTGGATATGTCGAAGTGGCCAAAATCCTCGCTACCGGCATGTACGGCCACGCCAGCTATGAATCCAAGGCGGACCCCAAGCTCGTGCACGAGGCTGTGAAGCAAAAGGATTGGTTCTGGAACAACGACTACAACATCCTCAACGGCGTCCACACCCACGGCCAACGCTACAACCCCTACGGCCCACAGAATTACCCCGATGAGGTCAAAAAGACCCGCGAAATGGCCGCCCTGCGTGACGAGCGTATCCACGCCATCGCCAGCGGCAAAACAAAGAGCCTCGAAGTCGATGACAGCAAGACTCACGCACTCCCCGCAGTGCCCACCAATTACCAACCCAGCGTCAAAAACGGCAGCAAAGACTACCTCTACGGCGCAGACGCGGTGAAGACCCTCACCGTGCCAGAGGGCTACAAAGTCGAGATGTTCGCCTCCGAAAAGGAGTTCCCCAATCTCGCCAACCCCATGCAGATGAGCTTTGATGACAAAGGCCGCCTCTGGGTCGCCGTGATGCCCACCTACCCGCACTACCGCCCCGGTGATGCCTTGCCGAACGACAAGCTCCTCATCTACGAAGACACCAATGGCGATGGCAAAGCGGACAAAGAAACCATCTTTGCTGATAAGCTCCACCTGCCGATCGGATTCGAATTCGCCCCAGAGGGTGTCTATGTCAGTCAGGAGCCAAACCTCGTGCTCCTGCGTGACACGAACGGCGACGACAAGGCAGATAAAATGGAAATCATCCTCGGTGGTTTTGACACGCATGATACGCACCACGCCATCAGCGCCTACGCTGGCGATCCCAGCGGTGCCTTCATGATGTGCGAGGGCGTCTTCCTCCACTCCAATATCGAGACCCCCTACGGCCCCGTGCGCTGCGTCGATGGTGGCTTCTATCGCTATAGCCCACAGCGCGGCCAGCTCGAGCGCACCATCCAGATGAGCATCCCGAATCCCTGGGGCTACGTCTTTGACCAGTGGGGTCAGGATTTCCTCCTCCACACCTCCGGCACCACCATGAACTACGCCCTGCCCGTGCAGGTGAAGCCCGCCTTTGGCAGCAAAACACCCTCCACCCCCGATCTCGTGCCCACGGAGCACAAAGTGCGCCCCACCAGCGGCCTCGAAGTCGTCAGCAGCCGCCACTTCCCCGATGAAGTGCAGGGTGACCTCATCTACTGCAACGCCATCGGCTTCCTCGGCATCAAGCAGGTCAAAATCGAAGACGCAGACACCGGCTGGAAGACCTCCCACCGCCATAATTTGCTCCAAAGCACCGATGGCAACTTCCGCCCCGTCGATCTCGAATTCGCACCCGATGGCAGCCTCTACGTCATCGACTGGCATAACGTCCTCATCGGCCACATGCAGCACAATGCCCGCGATCCCCTGCGTGACCACGTCCATGGCCGTATCTACCGCATCACCTATCCCTCACGCCCTCTCGTCAAAGCAGCCCCCGTCGAGGGAGCCCCCATCGCCGATCTCTTAGAGAACCTCAAAGCACCCGAGCTGCGTCAGCGCTACCGCACCCGCCGCGAGCTACGTGGTCGCGATCCGCAGCAAGTGCTCCCCGCCGTCAAAGCCTGGGCCGCCGTGCAAAAAGACGCCCACGCTAAGCTCGAAGCCCTCTGGACCACCTGGGGCCTCAATGCCGCCGATGAAGGCCTCCTCCGCGAAATGCTCGCCAGCAGCGACTTCCACGCCCGTGCCGCCGCCGTCCGCGTCCTGCGCTACAACACCCACCGCATCGCCGATCACGCCGCGCTGCTGGAAAAAGCCGCCAACGACGAACATGGTCGCGTCCGCCTGGAGGCCATCATCGCTGCCTCCTGGCTCCCAGACGTGCCCGCAGCGAAGAAAATCGTCGCCGCTGCCAGCGCCAAGCCACTCGATGACTGGAGCAAAAACGCCGCCAAGACCGCCATGGACCGCCTCAATGGCATCGCCGAAAAAGTCACCCTCGACTACACCGTCTTTCCCGCCCCGAAACACCTCTCCAAGCCCGCCCAGGCCCAATACATGGCCGGCCAAGAGGTCTATCACCGCGACGGGCACTGCATGACCTGCCACCGTGGAGATGGCAACGGCCTCCCACCTGCATTCCCCTCCATCGCCGCCAGCCCCTGGGTCACCGACGACGACGAGCGCCTCATCAAAATCGTTCTCTTCGGCCTCATGGGCCCCATCGAGGTCAAAGGAAAGCGCTTTGATGGCCAGGTCCCCATGACGCCCTTCGGCGGCATGCTCAAAGACGAAGAAGTCGCCAACGTCCTCACCTTTGTGCGCAACTCCTTCGGCAACAAAGCCGCCCCCATCTCCCCCGCCCAGGTCAAAGCCATCCGCGATGCCAACAAAGGCCGCATGATGCTCTTCACCTCCGACGAGATCCTCAAGGCGCATCCGATGAAGTAACTAGGCTTCACTAATGAGCCCCCCACCGGCCATTTCCCAGCCGCAGTTCAGCTATTGTGACTGCGTGCGCTGCAGGGTCGCCGTTACACCGAACAAAGGGGCTACATCGACTACAAAGGGCCGATTCCCTTCATTCCCTAGGACTTCGGTCACTGGATGCACCTCTGTCCACTCCTTTGATCCCACCGCATCAGCAGCAACGCCATACGCCAACCACAGCGGCGCGATGGAAATGGCTTTACTGCTGAGATATCGCTCACATGCAGAGCTAGGCGAAGGTCAAGACGAGCCCACATCACGAAATCCTTTGTCGCAACATTTCGTCCACCTACACCGACTTAGAAGCCCCCCCTGAATGAAATCCATCCTCGCTCTTGCCATTCTCACCACGACCGCGCTCGCCCAGCCGCGTGACATTTACGACTACACCGGCCAAAACAACGCTGCCGCTGGCACTAAGCGCCTCGTCTTCATCGCCGCCAAAGGCACGCATGGCGGCGGCGGGCAGCATGAGTTCCTCGCAGGTGCCTCGTATTTAGCGCGGCGCATCAATGAAACCTATCCGCAGGCTTTTGCGGTGGTGTATCCAGAGAACAACTGGCCAAAGGATCTCAGCAAGGCGGATGCGATCATCGTTTTGCTCAATCACGGCGGCAAGGCAGCGGATGATGCGAACATCAAAGCGGCCTGTGATCGCGGTGCGGGTTTCGCGGCGATTCATTATGGCGTGGAGGCCAAGATCGGCTCGCAGGGGAAAAACTACCTCGACTGGATGGGCGGCTTCTTTGAGACCTTCTATTCCGTGAACCCGACTTGGGACGCCAGCGTGCAGCCGGGCAAGCATCCGGTGTCGAATGGCGTGAAGGCTTTTTCCGCCAAGGATGAATGGTATTACCACATGCGCTTTGTGCCGGAGATGAAAGGCGTGACACCCGTGCTCAGCGCCATCGCGCCACTGAACACAGTGAAGTTTAAAGAGGGCGACAAACCCAATGCCCACAGCGGCAATCCAGAAGCCTATGCAGATGTGAAAGCGGGCAAGCCACAGCATCTCGCGTGGACTTATGATCGACCCAAAGGTGGTCGTGGCTTCGGTTTCACCGGCTTCCATTTCTTCGCAAACATGACCAATGACAGCTTCCGCACCACGATGCTGAATGGCGTGGCTTGGGTGGCTGGTTTGGAGATCCCAGCGGGCGGCATTGCCTCGAAAACACCGACACAGGCCGAGCTGTCCGCAATGATGGCCGAAGCGCATGGCCCGCAGACTGCGATGCCTGTTGGCACGGCGAAGCCTGTCTTTGAAACACCGCTGTTGACGGCGAAGAATCCAAAGCCACGCGTCATTGAGATCGACGTGGCGATCAAGAACGCCAAGGAGCTGTATCTCGTCGCTTCCGACCAGGGCAGCATCTCATGCGATTGGGCCACGTGGATCGAGCCACGGCTTATCCTGGCGGATGGCAAGAGCATTGATGTCACCTCTTTGAAATGGAAAGGCGAGGAGCGTGGTTATGGCCGCACACAGATCGGCAAAAACAACGCCGGTGGCCCGATCCAGGTCGAAGGCAAAGTGATCACGAACGGCATCGGCACACACGCTTCATCGACCATCGCGTATGATCTACCCGCTGGTGTGGAGCGCTTCACCGCAAAGGTTGCTATTGATGACGGCGCCATGGTCCGCGCTGGCAAACCGAGCGATGCAGCATTGCGCTTCCATGTTTATACCGCACTACCTTCGAAGCTCCAACAAGGCGATCTCAATGCCGGACCACCGCTGGTGCCTGCGGAGATGTTTAGCGTGCCAGAGGGCCTAGAAGTCACCGTGTGGGCCACCTCGCCAATGCTCCACAATCCGACCAACATCGACTTCGATGCTCAGGGTCGGATGTATGTTGCTGAAGGCGTGAACTATCGCGGCAAAGCCAATCGCCGGGCGGAGGGTGATCGCATTGTGATCCTCGAAGACAGCGACCACGATGGCAAAGCCGACAAGAGCAGCGTTTTCGCGCAGGAAAAGGAACTCGCCTCACCGCTCGGTGTCGCTGTGCTGGATGACAAAGTCGTCGTGTCGCAGCCGCCAGATCTGCTCGTTTATACCGATACGAATGGCGACCGCATTCCTGACAAGCGCGAGGTTTTGCTCACCGGCTTCAATGGTCGCCAGCATGACCACAGCCTGCACAGCCTCATCGCAGGCCCTGATGGGCAGTGGTATTTTAATCAAGGCAACACGGGTGCCGAATTCACCGACCGCAGCGGCAAAACCTTCCGCATGGGTAGCCCTTATCAGAAGCAAGAAATCGCCGGGATGAAGAGCGATGACGGCCATGTGTGGATTGGCGGCTTCAGCGTGCGCATGAATCCAGACGGCACCAATGTGAACATCATCGGGCACAACTACCGCAACAGCTTCGAGCAAGCGCTCACCAGCTACGGCGATCTTTTTCAAAGCGACAACGATGACCCGCCTGCCTGCCGCGTGAGTCATGTGCTGGAAGGCGGCAATGCCGGATTCGCCAGTGCCGATGGCAAACGTAGTTGGGGTGCCGACAAGCGCCCAGGCCAAGACACACCGACCGCCGAGTGGCGTCAGGAAGACCCCGGCACCATGCCCTCTGGCGATGTCTATGGCGGCGGCTCCCCCACCGGCGTGGCCTTTTATGAAAACGGTGCGCTCGGTGAGCAATGGCACGGCCTGCTGCTCGCTTGCGAAGCAGGCAAGAACGTGGTCTTCGGCTACCGCCACCAACCCGATGGCGCGGGCTTTAAGCTTGAGCGTTTTGATTTCATGACCTCGAACAAAGAGAAGGAATGGGCAGGCAGCGACTTCCTCGGCGGCAAGCCCACGGGCGAGCTGAAGACCAAATTCCGCCCCAGCGATGTCTGCGTGGGACCCGATGGCGCTTTGTATGTCGCCGACTGGTTTGATCCCGGTGTCGGCGGTCACGGCACTCGCGATGACGGCTACACCGGAACCATCTACCGCATCGCGCCGAAGGGTTTCAAATCTCAAATTCCAGATCTCAAATTGGATACGACAGAAGGCCAAATCGCCGCGCTGAAGAGCCCCGCCGTAAACGTGCGCAACAGCGGCTTCACCCGCCTGAAAGCCGCTGGTGCCAAAGCCGTGCCAGCCGTGGCCGCGTTGCTGACTGACAAGGATTCCTTCATCGCCGCCCGCGCCGCTTGGTTGCTCGCTCAGATGGGTGATGAAGGCATCGCTGCGGTGAAGCCTTGGTTGGAGTCCAAAGACGCCACGCAGCGCCTCGTCGCCTATCGTGCGCTTCGTCGTGCCAATCATGACGTGCTCCTGATGGCCAACAAGATGGCGTCTGACAGCGATGCCGCCGTGCGTCGCGAAGTGGCACTGACCGTGCGCGATATGCCCGCAGGCGAGTGCGGGCCTATTCTTGTGCAACTTGCCCATTCCTTTGATGGAAAGGATCGTGCCTACCTCGAAGCTCTCGGCATCGGCAGCAAAGGCAAGGAGAGCGAACTCTTCAGCGCTCTCACCACGGGTCACGCCAAAGGTTGGAAGAACTTCGAGCCACTGGCAAAAGGTGGCAGCGATACCTGGAGCGACGCCTTCGCGTGGATCGCCTGGCGTTTGCATCCTGCCGAAGCCGTGAGCGATTTCAAAGCCCGTGCGCTCAATGACAAGCTCACGCCCGATCAGCGCAAGCTCATGCTCACCGCCATCGCCTTTGCCCCCGGACGCGAGGCCGCCGGTGCCATGCTCGAGCTCGCCCACACCAAGGGCTTCCCCATGCAAGACCTCGCCAAGTGGTGGCTCATGAATCGCAAAGGCAACGATTGGAAGGCCTACGACATCGACGGTAGCATGAAAGCCCTCGGCATTTATGATCCCGACAAAGTAAAGCTCGTCGCCTCACCCATGCCGACGCCTCCCGCCAATGCGCCGAAGCTCGACCTCACAGAAATCGCCAAGCTGAAAGGCGATGCCAAACGCGGCGCTACCGCCGTGGCCACCTGCTATACCTGCCACCGCATCGGCACCGCAGGCGTGGACTTCGGCCCCGATCTCACCACCTACGGCAAGCAACAAACCTCCGAGATCCTCATCCAAGCCATCGCCCAGCCCAGCCAGACCATTTCGCATGGATTTGAAGGCAGCGAGATCAAGACCACCGACGGCCTCGTCATCACCGGCATGGTCCTCTCCGACAGCGATCCCCTCATCATCAAATGCATGGGCGGCGGCGTCCAAACCATCCCCAAAAGCCGCATCGCCACCCGCAGTAAACTGAAGACTTCCCTCATGTATGAGCCCTCCATGCTCGGCCTCACGCCTCAAAGCATCGCCGACATCGTCGCGTATTTGAAGAGCCTTTGAGCGCAAGAAACACCCGTCATCCTCATTTTAGTCCCCCCGATTTTCCAAACCATGAAACACACCCTCCTCACTCTGCTCTCGCTCGCCACCTTCGCGACGGCTGCGCCCCTAGTCTATGAAGGCACCGAAGGGCCTGGCAAAGGCAAGCACATCGTCTTCATGGCGGATGACCATGAGTATCGCTCGGAGGAGTCGTTGCCGCAGTTGGCTCGCATCTTGGCGAAGCATCAGGGCTTCAAGTGTACGGTGCTGTTTGGCATTGATCCTGAGTCGGGCGAGATCGTCGGGGGTGATAAATCGAACATGCCGGGGATCGAGGCGCTGGACACCGCCGATCTCGCGGTGGTGTTTCTGCGCTTCCAGAACTTCCCAGCGGAGCAGATGAAGCACTTTGATGCCTACCTGAATCGCGGTGGTCCCGTGATCGGTATGCGCACGGCCACGCATGGCTTCAAGATGCCAAAGGATACTCCCTTCGCGAAATACTCGTATGATTACAAAGGGACCGATTATGAGCTCGGGTTCGGCCATCAGGTGCTCGGACAGACATGGGTGGGCCACTACGGCAAAAATCATGTGCAGAGCACTCGCATCGCCATCGTGCCGGACAAGGCAGCGCATCCGATCCTGCGCGGTGTGAAGGACATCTGGGTGCAAGCAGGTGGCTACGTCGGCAAGCCGACCGATGGTGAGATTTTGACGATGGCACAGCCCCTGGATGGCATGACACAGGATTCACCTGCATCCAAGACACAGCCTCCGCAGCCGAGCGAATGGACACGCTCCTATAAAAGCGCTTCGGGCAAAGTAGGCCGCGTTTTCACCTCCCTTTACGGAACATCAGAGGACATCACGAACGAAGGCTATCGCCGCATGATGGTGAACGCCATGTTCTGGGCTGTGGGTCTGGTAGACGCGATCAAAGCGGATCTCAACGTCGCCTTCGTTGGTGCGGCGAAGCCGAACACCTTCGGCGGCGGCGCGTATGCTCGCGGCATCAAACCCGAGATGTATGCAGGCTTTGAAAGCCCGATTCCCGCGAACAACAACACGAAGAAGCCTGAGAAGCCGAAGAAGGAAGAGAAGCAGGCTGCGAAAGCCGAGGTTTCGGCCAAGCCCACCATTGCGACCGGCAAACCCGCTCGTTTTGTCCGCATCGAAATCCCCGGTGACAAAAAGTGCCTGCAAATCGCCGAGATCGAAATCCTCAGCGCTGGCAAAAACATCGCGAAGGGCGGCAAGGCCACGCAATCGACCACCGGTCACGGCGGCGACGCGAGTCGCGCGATGGATGGCGACAAGAGCCCGAACTACGGCAAGGGCATGACGCACACCATCGAAAACAAGCCGAATCCCTGGTGGGAGCTGGATCTCGGTTCCGCGCAGCAAGTGGATGCGATCAGCCTGTGGAGCCGTCGGGGCTTCCCGGATCGTCTTGGCGATTTCACGCTGAGTTTGCTCGATGAAGGGCGCAAAGCGGTGTTCGAGCTGAAGAATGTCGCCGCGGGCGATTCGCTTACGGTGGATGTCAAAAGCGGCGGCAAGCTCGCTTACCTCACTTTTGAAGTCAAACCCGGCAAACCAGCGGAAAAAGGTGGTGGCGGTCGTTCCGCGCCAGCAGCGGCGAAGGAGCCTGCGCTCGTTGACGTGCCTGCGGACTACAAAGACACGCTGCCGTTTGCGTTCAGCAAAGGCGACACCGTGGCGATCCTCGGCAACGGCCTGCCGGACCGCATGCAGCACGATGGCTGGATGGAGACCGTGCTGCAAAGCGCCCTGCCGGAGCAAAACGTGCGCTTCCGCAACATGAGCGCCAGCGGCGACCGCCCGAACTCCTTCCCGCGCAGCGGCGGGCACATGCACATGACGGATTACCTGCGCCATGTGAAGCCAGATGTCGTGTTCGCCTTCTTCGGCTACAACGAGTCCTTCGAGAACAAGCCGGACGATTTCAAGAAACAGCTCGTCGATTTCGTGAAGTATGTGCGCGGCACGAAGCCGAACGGGCAGTCCTTCCCGCGCATCGTGCTCTTCAGCCCCATCGCGCATGAGGACACGAAGAACCCGAACGTGCCGAACGGCGCAGAGCACAATCCTCAGCTCGAAGCTTACACAAAGGCCACCGAGGCCGCCGCGAAGGAAGCGGGCGTGGGCTTTGTCGATCTCTTCCATCCCTCGCTCGATCTTTTCAAAGCCGCGAAGGAGCCGCTCACGATCAATGGCGTGCATCTCAGCGCCGAGGGCAATCGCCAGCTCGCGGAAGTGATCGCGAAGGCACTGCTCGGCAAGGAAGTGACCGCCTCCGCCTCGCTCGAAGAACTGCGTGAGGCCGTGATGGAGAAGGACGTGCATTGGAACGCCCGCTACCGTGCCCGCGATGGCAATGACGTGTGGGGCGGCCGCTCGACGCTGGCCTTTACCGATGATCAAACCAACGCCGTGGTGCTCCAGCATGAGCTGACGATGCTCGATGTCATGACCGGCAATCGCGATGCCAAAGTGTGGGCGCGATCCAAAGGTGGCGATCTAAAAGTGGATGACAGCAACGTGCCGCCACCTGTGCCGGTGATTTCCAATGTCGGTGGCAAATCCAAGTCATCGAGCGCCATGAAGGAAGGCCGCACCGAATACATCAGCGGCCAGGAGGCGATCAAGCACATGGCGTTTGACCCGCGCTTTGAAGTGAGCCTGTTTGCCGATGAAGCGCAGTTCCCGCAGCTCGTGAATCCCGTGCAGATGCAGGTCGATACCAAAGGCCGCCTCTGGGCCGCCGTGTGGCACACCTACCCGATGTGGGAGCCTCTCAAAGAGATGAAGGACGCTCTCGTCATCTGCCACGATGACAACAAAGACGGCAAAGCAGATCGCCTCACGGAGTTCGCCCGCGTGCAGAATCCGCTCGGCTTTGAGTTCTGGAATGGCGGCGTCATCGTCACCTGCGCCCCGGACATCATCTTCCTCAAAGACACCGATGGCGACGACGTGGCCGACGTGCGCACCATCATGCTGCAAGGCGTCGATTTCGCCGACACGCATCACGGCGCAAACAACCTCGTCATGGGCCCCGATGGCGGCATCTACTGGCAGAGCGGTGTCTTCATGGTGCACAATCACGAGCATCCTTGGGGTCCATCGCTCCAAACCGGCAGCAGCGCCATGTATCGCTTCGATCCGCGTCGCTTCACCATCGCGAAGCACGCCGACAACTCACCGAATCCGCACGGCATCGCCTTTGACACCTGGGGCTATCACTACGCCACCGACGGCACCGGCGGTCGTGCGTATCAGGTCCGCCCCGAGGGCAACGGCTTCAAAATGTATGAGCTGCTCAAGAAGGAAGTGCGCCCCGTCACCGCGAGCGAAGTCGTCAGCAGCACCCACTTCCCCGAAGACATGCAGGGCGACTTCCTCATCTGCAACGTCATCGGCTTCCTCGGCATCAAGCACTACGATCTCGCTCGCGATGGCGACAAAGCCACCGTTTGGGGCGAGCCTGCGGGCGCGGAACTCACCGTCAAAGTCACGCAAGCCGACGGCAGCGTCACCGAGGACAAATCCCGCGGCCTGCTCATGAGCGGCGACAAGAACTTCCGCCCCAGCGATGCCATCTTCGGCGAGGATGGTGCCCTTTACATCGCCGACTGGCACAACGTCATCATCGGCCACATGCAGCACAACGTGCGCGATCCAAATCGCGACCACAAACACGGCCGCATTTACCGCATGACCGCCAAAGACCGCGAGTTGCAAAAGCCCGTCGCCATCGACGGCCAGCCCATCCCCGCGCTGCTCGAAAACCTCAAGCACCCGACCGACAGCGTGCGCCATCGCACCCGCGTCGAACTCAGCGAGCGCCCCACCGCCGAAGTCATCGACGCCACGAAAGAATGGATGAAGCAGTTCGACGCCACGAAGAAAGAAGACGCCCACCACCTTCTCGAAGCCCTCTGGCTCCACCAGCAGCACAACGTCCGCGATACCGCGCTGCTCGCCAAACTGCAAACCAGCCCCGAACTCCACGCCCGCAACGCCGCGAATGTCGTGCAGCAACTTTGGTTCAACGTCGAAGCCAGCACCAAAGGCGGCGTCATCGCCGGAGAAGCCGAGGAGAAGGCCCAAAAATCCGGCATCCTCAGCGACACGCCCGAATTGACCACCATCCGCATCGCCACCATCCGCGAGCGCCTTATGTATGACGTGAAGGAGCTCAACGTGAAGGCCGGCAAGAAAATCAAGCTCACCTTCGCCAACACCGACGTGATGCCCCACAATCTCCTCGTCACCAAGCCCGGCAAAGCCGACGCCGTCATGAACGCCGCCATCGTCATGGGCGCCGCCGGCTTCGAAAAAGGCTTCATTCCCTCCGGTGACGACGTGCTTCATCACACCAAGCTCCTCGACATGAACAAAGAGGAAACCCTCGAGTTCACCTTGGCTGCTCCCGGCGACTATCCTTTCGTTTGTAGCTTCCCCGGCCATGGAATCATCATGCGCGGGGTGCTGCACGCGAAGTGAGAAAACTGCCATCGTGGATCAATGCCACCAGGTAATACAGCGCATGCGATCCAGTGCATCATCCCATGAAAGGCTGCCTCGATAGCATCTTCATCATCTTACTGGGCATTGCTGGCGCTGCTTATCTTGTCTGGCTTGCTTATCAGAATCCTGATCCGGTGCCAAAGGCAATCCCGGTCGAAGATGATTCTCCATCCTCGATCCAGAGAGCAGATGCCCCTTCTGTGCAGCGAGAGCTGGATGGTCTAAAGCGACAGTTTCAATCCACGACGGATTATCAACAGCGACTGAGCTCTCAACATTTGACGGAGAGCACGCTCCGTAGTCGCATCGAGAAAACACTCACGGAACAGCAACACATCGAACACACATTGCCACACGCCAGCGAGGAGCAGGCACGGCAATGGTATGAGTCGCATCATGAATCCCTACGTATCCCGGAGAGCTACCACGCGGCACACATCTTCCTCACGCGGCATGTGAAAACAAAACCTGACCGAGAGGCCGAAATTCGCGCGATTCATCGCCAGATCACCGCTGGCAGCATTAGCTTCAGCGGTGCTGCTGCCAAATTCTCCGAAGACGACCGCAGCAAACAACTAGCTGGCGATTTGGGCTGGTTCACCCACGAGCGGATGCCGCCCGATCTAGTCGGTGCTGTTCGAAATTTGCGCCCAGGTCAAATTAGCGCCCCTCAGCTCACTGAGCTAGGCTGGCATATCTTCCTGCTCATCGAAAAACGACCTTCTCGATTGCCGAGTTTTGAAGAATGCCGCGCCGAAATTTTGGCCCGGATCGAAACTCAGATACGAGAATCTGCACTCCAGCGAAAAAATCGCTCATAAGCAGGTAAAAACGAAATTTTTTCCTTCTGCACAATCGCTTGCTGCATCCGGCACGCACGCTAACACGGCGCAGCCAAACCAGGAACCCAACACCTAAGTCTCATTCATGTCTGCCGCCAACGAACTGAACATCAACATCGCCCACGTCGAACGCGTCGCCGGAGAACTCAAGCTCAAGCCCATCCAGGTCGGAGCCACGGCCAAACTCTTTGCGGATGGTGCCACGGTGCCCTTCATCGCCCGTTACCGCAAAGAGGCGACTGGCGAACTCGATGAAGTGCAAATCATGGCCATCAAAGAACGCATGGACCAGCTCGTAGCACTCGATGATCGACGCGGTGCCATCGTCAAATCCCTGGAAGAGCGCAAGCTCATGACCGATGTGCTCCGCGCCAAAATCGAACGAGCGGAGACGATGAATGCTCTCGAGGACATCTTTGCCCCCTTCCGTCCGAAACGCCGCACACGGGCCACCATCGCCAAGGAGAAGGGCCTAGAACCACTGGCAGACTTTATCGACGCGAATGTCCTCACCACAGGCGTGGATCTGGAGACCGAAGCAGCCAAATATATCAAGCTAGATGCCGAAACAGATGAACTGAAGGTCAAAGACGCTGCCGAGGCACTCGCAGGAGCACGCGACATCCTCGCCGAGCGCATCAGCGACACCGCTGAGGTACGTGCTGCCCTGCGCAAGCTCTTCGCCGACAATGGCACCGTCACTTCCAAGGTCATGTTCGGCAAAGAGGAAGACCCAGAGGCACAAAAATTCCGCGACTACTTCGATTGGACAGAGCCGCTCAAGTCCATCCCATCTCACCGCATGCTCGCCATCCGCCGTGGCGAAAAAGAGGGCTTCCTGCTCATGCGTATCCAACCACCGGAAGTCGAGGCCACCGCACTCGTGGAGCGCCTCACAGTCAAGGGCAACAATACCTGCTCTGCACAGGTCAAACTAGCCGCACAAGACAGCTTCAAGCGCCTACTCAGCTCTAGCATGGAAACGGAGGCACGGCTCGAATCCAAGAAAAAAGCTGACGCGGAAGCGGTGAAGGTTTTCGCCGATAACTTACGCGAGCTGCTCATGGCGGCTCCGCTCGGTCAAAAACGCCTTTTGGGCATCGACCCAGGTTTCCGCACAGGCTGCAAAACTGTCGTCCTCGACGCTCAGGGCCAGCTTCTCTACAATGACGTCATTTACCTCCTCGGTGATGGAAATAGCCTCATTCAAGCCAAGACGCTCATCCTCAATCTGATCGAGCGTTTCAAGATCGAAGCCATCGCCATCGGAAATGGCACCGCTAGCCGTGAGACAGAGATGTTTGTGAACAAAATCGGAGTGCCAAAGAGCATCCCCATCATTATGGTCAATGAGAGCGGTGCCTCCATCTATAGCGCTAGCGAAGTGGCCCGCGAGGAATTCCCCAATCACGATGTCACGGTGCGCGGTGCCGTCTCCATCGGACGTAGGCTCATGGACCCACTAGCAGAGCTGGTCAAAATCGACCCGAAATCCATCGGCGTCGGCCAGTATCAGCATGATGTCGATCAAACCATGCTCCAAGGCAGTCTCGACAACGTCGTCATCAGTACCGTGAACAAAGTCGGCGTGGAGCTCAATACTGCGTCCAAGCAGCTCCTCAGCTATGTTTCCGGCCTCAACAGCGCCCACGCGGCAAACATCGTCGCCTTCCGCAACGAAAACGGAGCCTTCAAATCCCGCAAAGACATACTCAAAGTGCCAAGGCTCGGCGAAAAGGCCTTTGAGCAGGCGGCGGGCTTCCTCCGCATCCGTGGCGCACCCAATCCGCTCGATACGAGCGCCGTTCATCCAGAACGCTATGCCCTTGTAGAAAAAATGGCTGCTGATCTCGGATGCGGTGTCGCCGATTTGATCCAGAAACCCGAGCTACGGGCCAAGATCGACCTCAAAAAATACGTTAGCGCTGATGTGGGGCTACCCACGCTCCAAGACATCGTCAACGAACTCGCCAAGCCCGGCCGTGATCCGCGCAAGCAGTTCGAAGTCTTCAACTTCGCTGAAGGGGTGAGTGAGATGAAGCACCTCACCGTCGGCATGAAGCTGCCAGGCATCGTGACGAATGTCACAGCATTTGGAGCCTTCGTGGACATCGGCGTGCATCAGGACGGCCTCGTGCATGTGAGCCAACTCGCAGATCACTTCATTCGTGACGCCGCCGAGGTAGTCAAAGTGGCGCAAAAAGTCATGGTCACCGTCACCGAGGTGGACATCCCACGCAAACGCATCGCTCTGAGCATGAAGGCGAAACCCGACTTCGAGAAAAAAGTCGGCCAAGGCAAACCCATCGGTCAAGGCGGTGGTCAGGGTGGCGGGCAAAGCCGCCCAGGATTCACCTCTCGTCCCGCTGGAGGCGGCATGGGCAATCCATTTGGCGGAGGAGGTGGTGGTGGCGGCGGAGTGGACTGGTTCACCGCAGCAGCGCAAAAGGGCAAAAAGTAAGCAGCTAGTCCGACATTCGCGTTTCTACTCATTGGCAGTGCATTTCTCCTTTGAAAGGCACTACCTCTCGCTTCTTTGCGTGACACCATGAAACGCTCCCTTTTCCTCTGCGCCCTCCTCCTGGCCTCCTGCCATCGTGATTCACTCAAAACGGACACAACGAAGTCCGCATCGAAGCCTCAAGTCCTAGTCGCCAACTATCCGCTGCAATTCTTCGCCCAGCGCATCGGTGGAGCATCCGTCGATGTCGTCTTCCCTGCCCCTGCTGATGAAGATCCCGCATTCTGGCAACCATCTGATGCACAGATCGCTCAGTTTCAGAACGCTAGCGTCATCCTGATGAATGGGGCCACTTACTCAAAGTGGGCAGAAAAGTCACCCTGCCCCAATCCTCGCTCGTGGACACATCCGCAGGCTTTCAGGCCCAATACATCGAGATCAAAGCAGACAGCACACACAGTCGCGGCCCAGGGGGCGAGCACAGTCATAGCGGCACCGCATTCACAACGTGGATCGATCTCCATCAAGCGATCCAACAAGCAGATGCCGTGAAATCCGCGCTCATGAAGTATAACCCTGATGCAGAGAAAAACTTCACCGTGCTGAAGACTGAACTCGAAGCACTCGATGCTCGCTTCACGGCTGTAGGCAAACGCATCGCGAATGCGCCACTCGTAGCCTCCCACCCCGTGTATCACTACTTTGCACGCCGCTATGCTCTAAACCTCCAAGCAGTCCTATGGGAGCCCGAAACGGTGCCCGATGAGAAAGCGATGACTGATTTGCAGACCATCCTGGCCAAGCATCCCGCTAAATGGATGCTCTGGGAGGGTGAGCCCGCCAAAGAGAGTGTCGCCAAGCTCGAAGCCATCGGCGTGAAGAGTGTCGTCATAGACCCCTGTGGCAACGTACCTGAAAAAGGAGATTTCATTAGCGTGATGAAATCCAATGTGGAAGCCCTGGAAAAGGCATTCCCTTGAATGTGATTCATTCTAGGCAAAAAGAACGAATCAAAATCAGACACCATAAGAATTTTTTAGTTTTCGTTGTTGACGACCTAATAAGTCTATGACAGACTGCGTTTCTATTCACCACAAGCCATGAACACCAACCGGACACATCATAACTCAACCAAGCGCCAAGAGCGTCAGGGAGAGATTATCGTCGCCGGACTCGGTCGTCACTTGTGTGACTTTGGTAAAGGACTGATGCCAGCCTACCCGACGAACGATTGGAGTCTTTCCATAAACCACCCACATCACGAGCAGGGCTATTTAATGCCCACCTAGCCCTCAAAAGGCCAGTTTTCCCAAAGGAAGCCCTGCTCGCCACTCCAAGGCAGCAGGGCTTCCTCTTTTTTACCACTCGAAGATCGCAGAATAACCCCAACCCCATTGCAACTCACCCTTTGAACCCAACAGCGGCCAAGACGCCGCCACCCCTCACAGCACGAAAAAACCCCGGCATCGACTGCAATCGACACCGGGGCCAGGCCGCCAGGCTGACTCCGGGAGGAGCCGTCATCGAGACACCAAGCAAGAACCTGAACGCAGGTTTGCACCCTCCACCCGAATGTCAACCATGACAGCCATCGAATACACAAAGTTCCTATGCTTAGGCGAGGAACGAGGGGGATTATTGTCCCGATTTTACAGAACCAAACGGCTTTCCTGGGAGGTGTGCCATAAACACCGAAACATCCACCGTGAAACACCTGTGGGTACGACGCCAGCGATCGAGTGAGCTCCACTCCATCCCGCGCGTGGTAGCGGTGTTCGTTCTTTATTGGCAGATCGCCCCTCACCATGGGGCCGATCTGCCATCCAAGGGCACAGAGGGCGGCAAGTAGTGGCCTGACTCTGGGGAGAGTGTGTGGTGGCGTGGCCGTCTCTGTGCCCTTGGATGGTAGAACGCAAAATTTTCCAAACACGGCGGTGGCAGACAAGCAATGCGCAGGACTCCAAACCCTGTCTATGTGGGAGCATTACCCACCCGCCGTGCCATTCTTCATGGAGCACATGCCGCCATGCCCGGCACGACAGAGGATCACCGTGCCACAGGTTAGGCGCAGTAGGTCGTGTCAGCGCATGTGCTCCATGACTCATTTTCAAAAGGCAGGGAGAGCCAGTGCTCTGTCAGGTTTCATATGCCCGACTTGGTTGGTGCGACTCCAACCCCTGCATCCATTTTCAAATGGTCCGTTAGCTCAATCAGCCAGAGCACTCGCCTGTCGAGCGAAAGGTAGCGGGAGCATAACCCGCACGGACCGCCATTTTCAAAGGGCTCGTAGTGATAGAAGGCAGCACGGACGTTTTGCCGCTCCGGCGGCTGTGGCCAAGTCTGCTCCGCACCTCATGACGACGCGCTATCGCGCTTCAGCGCTGCACACAACAGGCGACGGAGCGTTACCGTCCGAGTCCACCATTTCAGAATCCTCGGTGATCTAACAGTAGGATGCCGCTCTGTTAAAGCGGACGCGTTGGTGCGAATGCCATGCGCGATAGCGCATCATAAAAAGCAAAGCCATTTGGCATAGCCGCAGGCAACCCAACCCGAGGAGCCATTTCAAGAGTGTGGTACAGTGCTTTGGACTGCATCTTCAAACTCAGCCGAGACGGCTGAACCACCCTTTTCAACCCTCCGTAGCTCAACTGCAGAGCACCCGCCCGATAAGTGGAAGACCGTGGAGAATCACCACGCCGAGGGACCATTTTCCAAAACGCTGGATGGCTCAGACAGATGAGCAGCGGGTTGAAAATCCGCAGAGGTTGGCGCGATACCAACTCCAGCGACCCTTTCAAAAAAGCAGTCCAGAGCTTCAGCTCGCAGCCCTTCCCAATTCAGGATTCGCACCCGACTCCCTCTGAAGACCACCCTACGGGCTAAAGCCCATGAGTACATTCCCAAGCGGCATTGATGTAACAGTAACATGCGAGTCTTCCAAACTCATCACGTCGGGGCAGCACCGACATGCCGCACCATTTTCAAAGCTCTCAAAGTGTAAGAGTCATGCACACCGCCGTGCGAAGGCGGAGGCTCGAGGTGCAAGTCCTCGTGAGAGCACCACATTCACCATGCCCCTGTGGCCGACTGAGAAAGGCACCGATCTTGTAAATCGGATGATGTGAGCGCGAATCTCACCGGGGGAGCCATTTCAGACGCTTTTCATAGTGTAATAGCAGCACTTCTCTTTGTGGAAGAGACAGAGTCGGGGCGGAACCGACTGAGAAGCCCAATTTCATCATCGTGCGCAAGGCAAAGAGCCGAGCCAGCGGTCCGCAAAACCGCGTTACCCAGTGCGAGCCTGGGGCGCACGTCCACTTTTCATCGGATACGAGAGAGCCAGCAGCACTCGCTTGCCTTGGAAGCAAGAGTAGCCCGGGGCAGCACCGGGGTATCCGACCATTTTTATTGGTCCGTAGCTCAGCGGTAGAGCGTCAGGCTCATAACCCGGAAGATGCTGGTGCAAGTTGGCCGCTTCTCAGCCTACGCAGTTAGGCTTCGCTTTGGGTCGTGCGCTATCGCGCATGGCGTTCAGCCGGACCGACCAATCACGATAGCCCTGTAGCTCAATCAGCAGAGCACGCGCCTTTGAAGCGCGGAGTTGATGGTGCAAATCCATCCAGGGCCGCCATTTCAATGCCCATGTAGTCCAACGCAGAGACAACCGCCTCAGAAGCGGGCCAGTGCGGGTGCGAGTCCTGCCATGGGCACCATTTCATGCTCCCGTAGCTCAATGTATAGAGCGCCGCGCTTCGAACGCGGAGGCTGGAGGCGAAAGTCCTTCCGGGAGTGCCCACTCAAATCATGGAACGTCAACCGGACCAGCGTGCCGGGGCTCGGTGCTAACGAGATCGTGCCGCCATCGCGAGGCATGAGGAACAGTTGATTCGCCCTCCGCCGCACGGCGGGCTCACCCTTCGGGCTGCCTGCGGCAGTCTGTCTCGTGCCCACGCCAGGGCACTCGGCTCACGACGTTCCGCCATTTCATGACCCTGTCGTCTAACTGGCCAAGACATCCGACTTTCTATCGGATAACTGCGGGTTCGAATCCCGCCGGGGTTGCCAATTTCAAAGCGAAGAGCACTGGGCGAAGGGCAGAGGGCCAAAACCTCTGTCCTCTGTTCTCCGCTCTACGCGGGCCTGAAACTTAGACAGCGAAGTAACCGGCTTTTAACCGGTTTAGCAGGGTGCATGTCCCTGCAGGCCCACCAATCAACTTTCGCAACACTTCGAAATTCGGAGTTCCTTGTTCGATATTCGACATTCAAAAAGCCCAAGCGAAATATCGAACGCCGAACAAGGAATCTCGAAGTCCGAAGTTCAGAGCAGACTCTTTACCGCCTGTTGGTGAAACAGCATCACGTCCGGCTTACATCCAGAAATCGGAGGCGCACATCCTTCACGGGCGACCCTTCTCAAATCCATCACGCATCATGATCATCCGCGTCACTCCCAAAATCCATCTCAGTGCCATCACGGCGGCGGACGAAGCCGATCTCACAGCGCATCTGCAAGATCCCGACGTGAGCCGCCACATGCTTCTCCTGCCGCATCCCTACACGCCCGAATTGGCGCGGAAGTGGATCGAGCACGCGGCAGGAGATGTGCAGCGAAACGGTCGCCAAACGATCTGGGCCATTCGGGAGGCATCGGGCCGCATGATCGGCGAAATCGAGCTGCATGCGGGTTTGCCTGCTCGCGAGCATGTGTCTGACCTCGGCTATTGGCTCGCAAAACCTTACTGGGGGCGCGGCATCATGACCGCCGTGGTCAAAACCATGGTCGAAATCGCCTTCCGCGAGTTCGGCGTGCGGCGCATCACCGCGCCCATCTTCGCGCTGAACATCGCCTCAGCCCGTGTGCTGGAGAAAAACGGCTTTCTCGTCGAAGCCCCTCTTCTGCGACGTGCCTACCAGCGCCACGGCCAGTTTTACGACGCTACGCTCTACGCCCTCGTGCGGGACTAATTCATCCTTTCCATTCCAGCAGCAGCACCCACGCCTGACCGTGTCCATTTGCGACACCAGGCACTGGCAGATGAAATCCGCCGCTGGAGGCAGCGTCATCACGGTGACATCCAATCATCTCCGTGGCGCTGTTATCTTTTCCGAGTCCGTGGCGGTTGCGGATGCATTCTAACCGCTAATTTGACGCTAATGAGACGCTGATACCTGAACTCTGAATTATACTCCCACGCAGCATGAAGTTTCATTTTGAGAAGAACTGAAAGTTCAAGGTGAGCAGAGAGTGGAGGTCCTCGGTTGTTGAGTTTAGAGTGTTGAGGCAATCGTCGATGGCGTGGCGGAAGTCGGTGAAGGTGGGGTAGTAGCGGTTGGTGAGGCAGCGCTTTTTGACCAGCTTCCACAGGCGTTCGATAAGATTGAGATTGGGGCTGTAGGCGGGTAGGAAGAGTAGTTCGATATCCAGTCTCTGGGACTGCTCGCGCACCAGTTCACAGCGTTGGTAGCGTGCGTTGTCCATTATGAGAGTGATGGCGATGTGCGGATGCTTTTCTCGGATCGTGGCAAGAAGTTCACACACACTTTGCGCATTGATATTGCCCGTGGTCCGATGCGTGATGATCTCTTTGCTGTGTGAGTCCACCGCTCCGAGCACGCTGTAGCGCTGTCGCCCGGGGGCCGTTTTGATGAAGGGGCGTGCAAAGCACCAGATGAGGCCAAGGAAGGCTCCGAGCACAAAATGGGCGGCATCAACGAAGAACACTTTGCGCTCACCTTTGGCCGCTTGCTCAAGGCGCGGAGTCATCTCCTGGGTGTAAAACTCAAGCTGGAGTTGCTCATCGACCTTGCCCGGCAGTGGAGCGCTCTTTTTCAAGGACATGCCCATGCGCTTCATGGTGCGGCGGCACTGGCTCTCGGAAAGGCGTATGCCGGTGAGTTGCTCAATGCGTTGCACAGCCATCTTGGCGTTAGCCACCGGTGCGGCGGCGAAGGAGCATTTCAGACACTGCTAGAAGGGCTCAAGACTGCTGGAGGGGCGGTAGCTGCGATCTTCGAGCACACGTTCAAGGCCGCCCTGCTGATACTCTAGCAGATAGGTGCGCAGGGTGGGCTGGCTGATGTTGAGGCACCGCCCAATGAAGCCATGGCTTGCTCCTTCATGGTGCATTCGTAGCACCAGCAGCTTGTGGTGAAAACGTTGTTCGATGTCGCTGTCTTCAAGGGCTTCGCCGATGTCTTGAAGCTGTTGGGCTGTAAGCTGGAGGTCAATCACCAATGGTAAACGCTAGCTCTAACACCCTATCTCAAACCACAATCCAGTTTTGAAAGTTTGTGATGCACGCGAGTATAGCGTCCAATCAGCGTCATATTAGCGGTTTAAAAATCACCTGCCGCAATCCCAGCGTGTCTGCCCGTGGTGCGATGCCTCATCCTTCCCGATCTATTGCTCAATGCGGGCCACATGCGTGCCGCCAAGAGGGAAGATGTGATAGCCGCAGTGCTCCGTGAAGACGCCAACCTCGTTTAATTCAGGAGCCTCGATCAAAATCGCATAGTAGAACGAAGCTTTGGAACCGTCTTCAAAGGTGATGTCCACCGAATGTGAGCATGGAAAGTCCATGGCACTCAAACGGCCATTGTCTGAGTGCCCAAGGCGTGAAACCCAATCGGCGACTTTCGCTTTCCATCGCTCAGAGTCTATCCGGCAAAAGGTTCGACAGGTTGTAACGAGGTGAGGCGTCTGGCCATGATGCCGATGAAGGCGAGGTAAACAAAGGCTTCGTGATGGCGCGGGTTCTTCTCGTGATCCCGTGTGAGTCGGCGTTGCTTCACCAGCCAGCCAAAGCTGCGCTCGATGACCCAGCGGCGCGGCAGCACCACGAAGCCCTTCTGGTCTTCGAGCTTCTTGATGATCCCCAAGGCAAAACTCGCTCCGTGACCGAAGAGTTGTCCCATGCTCTGCACGAAGGTCTCCAGCTTCCCGGCATAGCCACCATCGGCAAAGATCATCAGCAGGCTCAGGAAGCCATGGCAAAACATGCACAACAGCAGCTTTGCGCCGTCACGATCTTGCACGTCGGCGGGCGTGACCACCACGCCCAGCAGCAGGCCGTTGGTGTCGGTGAGCGCGTGGCGCTTGCGTCCCTGATCTTCTTGCCCGCGTCGTAACCGCAGCTCACAGCCGGTAGCTGCCCGCCTTTGACGCTTTGGCTGTCGATGACAGCGGCGCTGGGCATGGCGTTTTTTTTAGCATCAGGCGTGTCTGGGTGCGCAGGGCGTCGTTGAGCTTGGGCCACAAGCCCTGCTCGGTCCATTTACTCAAGGCGTCGTGAGCGGTGCTGCGGGGCGCGAGGTTCTTGGGGATCATCGACCACTGAGAGCCCGTTTTGAGCACATAGCGGATGGTGTCCAGACAGATTCGGGCGGAGTCGGGAGCTCGCAGCCTGCCTCGACAACGCTTCGCGCCAGCCGGGTAGATGATAGGCTTGATGAGTTCCCATTCCGCATCGCTGAGATCAGAATCGTAACCGGCTGGTTGATAGGGCTTGGCTGGCATCGCCCAACTTCCACTTTCAGCTTTTACTGGCTACAACTTTTTGCCGGATAGGCTCTCAGGAAGATCGTCTTGCTTCATGGCGACCAGCCTGACGGCATACAGCGCAACTCGCAATCGCGTGATTCGCATTCAGCTCAAAACTCTCCGCCTCTTTCACACTCCAAGAACGAACACCGCTGCCGGGCACCTCGTGCCCATTTCCCGTCGTCCACGACTCCATCATTTCATTCCTCCAACTCTCCAACCCCTCACCTCCATGAAACCCAACGACCTCATCCAACTCGGCGTGCCGCAGGGCGCGGCGATCCAGTTTGGCATGGACTTCATCGCGAAATTCATGGCGCAGGGTGGGGATTCGACGCGGCTGGAGGACGAGCTGGGCGCGATCATCGCGAAGCCGGAGGCGTTTCTGGGCGATCCGCTGCGCGAGGTCTTCGCGCGGGATCTGTATGCACCGGCTTACAAGCAGCGCGATGTGCTCGCACCGTGGGCACAGTGGGGCTCGGGCCTCGAGGCGCAAGCGGTGCAGCAGATGGCGAACGCGTGTGCGCTGCCGGTTGCGGTCGCGGGGGCGCTGATGCCGGATGCGCATATCGGGTATGGCTTGCCGATTGGCGGCGTGCTGGCCACGGAAGGCTGCGTGATCCCTTACGCGGTCGGTGTGGACATCGCGTGTCGCATGCGGCTCTCGGTTTATGATCGCAAGGCGGGCACCATCGCGGGTCAGAAGGACCGGCTGGCGAACATCCTCGAAAGCGAGACCTGCTTTGGCATGGGCGGCGCGTTCAAGGTGAAGCGACAGCACGAGGTCATGGACGATGACTGGGATGTCTCGCCGATCACGCGACGCTTCAAAGACAAGGCCTGGGCGCAGCTCGGTTCGAGCGGCTCCGGGAACCACTTTGTCGAGTTCGGGGCCATGGACGTGAATGCGCAGCAGTCCGCCACGCTGAAGGAGAGCGGTTTCGACATCCCACCAGGCGAATACCTCGCGCTGCTGAGCCACAGCGGCTCGCGCGGCACGGGGGCGCAGGTTTGCCAGCACTACAGCCGCATCGCGATGGATCGACGCTACGATCTGCCGAAGGAAATGAAGCACCTCGCGTGGCTGACCTTTGAGGAAGAGGCGGGCCAGGAATACTGGGCCGCGATGAACCTCATGGGCCGCTACGCCGCGGCGAATCATGCGCTCATTCACAAGCACATCGCGAAAAAGGTCGGCGCACATGTCATGCTCGACATCGAGAACCATCACAACTTTGCCTGGAAGGAAACGCACGTCGTGAACGGCGCGGAGCGCGAGGTCATCGTGCATCGCAAAGGCGCGACACCTGCTGGTGAAGGCGTGCTCGGCGTCATCCCCGGCTCGATGGCGACGCCTGGCTACGTGGTGCGCGGCAAGGGGAAACCCGAGTCGCTCCACAGCGCCTCCCACGGCGCAGGCCGCGTGATGAGCCGCTCCGCCGCGAAGCAGAGCTTCACCTGGAGCTCCGTGAAAAAGCAGCTCGCCGCCGCCGGCGTCGAACTCCTCAGCGCCGGCATCGACGAGGTGCCCGGCGTGTACAAAGACATCCACGGCGTCATGGCCGCGCAGACGGACCTCGTGGAGGTGCTGGGGGAGTTTCGGCCGCGCATTGTCAAAATGTGTCCTGAGGGGCCAGCGGAAGACTGAAAAGGTGTTCCCGGTTCTCGGTTCGCAGTTCTCGGTTGGTCGCCGAAGAACACGCAAACGCGAACCGGGAACTGAGAACCGCGAACTACCTCGCAAACACCTCAAACCCACTTTTAACCTATGAACGACATCCTCAACAAAAGCACGGTTCTCGTGCTCAACCGCAACTGGCAGGCCATTGGCGTGAAAACGCCGGTGGAGGCCTTCAGCATGATCGCGGGCGGTGCGGCGACAGCGCTGGACATCGAAACCGGCGGGCACATCCGCCCGGTGACATGGACGGAGTGGCTCACGCTGCCCGTGCGCGAGGGCGACAACGTCATCGGCACCGTCAAAGGGCCGGTGCGTGTGCCTGCGGTGCTCGTGCTGGCGAAATTCGACAAGGTGCCGAAGAAGCGGCCGAAGTTCGGCGTGCGCGGCATCTGGGAGCGCGATGGCGGTGTGTGCCAATACACCGGCCGCAAGCTGCGCCCGCACGAAGGCAACATTGATCACGTCGTGCCGCTTTCTCGCGGTGGACCCACCTCCTGGGAAAACTGCGTGCTCGCCGACAAACGCGTGAACAGCCGCAAAGGGGCGAAACTGCCTACTGAGGCCGGTTTGAAGCTGCTGCGTGCTCCCAGCGTGCCGCGTGAGGTGCCGGTGACGATGCTGATCAAGAACACGCATCGAGTGAGGGAATGGGAGATGTTCCTCACGAGCTGAAATCTTCCTCTTCCTCCTACTCTTACTCCTCCTCCCGGATCGAAGGTCTCCAGGCCTGCGATTCCGGGAGGAAGAGGAGGAGTAAGAGTAGGAGGAGGATGTGCTTTAACCGTCACCGCGCTGTATATCGGCGGCGATGGAGGGCCACGGCACTGAGGGCGAGGAGGGTGAGCAAAGTCCGAGAGGGCTCGGGGCTGGCGGTGAGGATGAGAGTGGGGCGATTGGCTACGGTGCCAAAGTTCCGCGAGTTCGTGACCATGCTGACGAGCGTATCACCTGCGGCGAGGCGGAAGCTGGCGGTGCTCCCAGCGCTGAGATCGGCGCTGAAGCCGAGGCTGGATGTTAGGGTGGCGAGTTGGGTGCCGCTGCTGGCTCCCAGATAGCCGAAGGAGCCCAGGGATTCGCTGCCAGCGGCGATGACGGCAGGCAGGGAGTTCCAGTTGGTGCTGTTTTCCAGCCAGGTGTCGTCAGCGAGCCACTCGATGAGGATCAAACCGGCGGCGTTGGCATTGAAGATGGTGTTGTTCGGAGTGGCGGCGGTGAGTTGGAGCTGGAGGCTATCGAGAGTCCAGTTCCCCGCACCGTAGGTGGCATCAAAGGTGCTTTTCACACTGGCGAGATCAAAGCGCAGGACACTCTGAAAGGCACCCTTGGTATTGCCGCTGCCACTGACAGCCAGTGCCCCTGCGCTGCCGTAATTCGTGACCGCATTGGCTGCAGAGGCATGCGTGTCTGCGATGGGCTGCAATGTGACCACCGTGGTAGCTTGGGCCATTCCAGCGAGTCCGAGTGCTAGAAGTCCGCGAATCACGGTGTGCGGGTGATTTTGAGTCGGATGAAATTCCGTGTTTCGATCCCCGCAAGCTCGCCAGAGGCGGTGACGAGAAGGATGGGAGATTCGCCACTGATGACGGCTTCGCTGACAAAGGCATTCCCAATGGGTGTGCCGCCACCTTCGCTGGTGACGACGGTGTCCCAAGTGATGAGGTCCTCGCTGGCTTGGAGCTCGTAGGTGAGATCAGTGGCACGCGGATCACGGCGAAAGGTGGCGGTGATGGTGGTATTGACGGTGTCGTCGGTGATGGTGAAGTTCAGTCCGTTGGTGGTATTCCGCACGGTGGGATTGTAGGCATAGGCGTATTCGATGAGGTTATTGATACCATCGCCGTCGTGGTCGCCGGTGGGGTCGAAGTAGGTGCCGGGAGGTGCGGTGGGGAAGTGCGTGCTATACCATGTCTCGTAAGGTGAGAGAGGTGGAGTGCTGGTGTAGCTGACGTGTAGCTTCGGGCGCTGGCTGGCATTGCTGTTTTCACGACTGAGGAATCGCTGTGCGGTGTAGGCTTGGCTTTCATCACCGATGAGTATCCAGCCAAAATTCGTCGCAGGAGCTGCGATCCAGCTCTGTACATCCGCCAGCAGCGTGCCGCCGCTCCAGGTATTGACGGGTTCGTTGAGGAAGTTCCCGACGTTCGTGGTGGAGGAGGCGGCAGCGACATAGTCACCGCCAGCGGTGGTCCATGAAGTCGGCGTGGTGGCATGATAGAAACGATGTGCCCAGGTGGCATCGTTGGTGGTCGCATTGGCCCCAGCGCCGTCTTTGCTCGTGCCTGCATTGGAGGTGCCCTCACCCCAGTCGGCAGTGAGCTTGTGCAGCTTCATGGGGAATCCCTCACCGACCTGGAGATTCACCGTCATGGACACGGAGGCACTGGTGAGTGTGGCACCCGCAGGGATGGAGCTAAGGTCATAGCGAGTGAGGGTGCGGCGCACAGCTTCATTCGCTGCGGTGCCGGTTTTTCCAGCGAAGGCATGGATGCCGACGCCGTTGCTCTTCCACGGTGCGGTGGTCTGCTGGAAGATGGTATTGTCACGGTTGGCGGGCAGAGCGAGCGTGGCGCTTTGCAGACCCTGCACCTTCCAGATGGTGCCTGCGGGCTTGCCACCAGAGAGAGCCAGCACACCAGAGGTGACTTTGGTGCCGACATACATCTCACCCGCTTCATCGACTCCGAAGGTATAGATGCGTGAGGCAGCGGGCAGCGCCGCATAGGTGCTGACCTGCACGGGGCTGCTATACACACCAGGAGAAGTCTCCTCCACACCTATGAGGATGCCATTGCCGCCGCCGATGCCATTGTAGGCATAGTCTGCGCAGAGATACTTCCCCTCCATGTCAGGAATCTCGGTGCCGCGATACACGTAGCCACCAGTGATCGAGGTGCCGAGCTTTGGCATGGGCCCGGTGCCGGAGAGTGTGGCGGAGGGATGAGCATATTCGGCGAAAGGACTGATCGTCGATGGTGGCGAGCCGCCGTAGGCCGTGATGGTGTCAAAATCGACACTGCCCTCTTTCATACGCCAGCCGAAATTCCCACCGCTGGTGATGAAATCGAGTTCCTCCACATCACCCTGGCCGACATCCGCGCAGATCATGCGTGGTGAGCCGCCGAAGCTAGCGTCAAAGCTGAATTTCCATGGATTGCGCATGCCGTAGGCATAGATTTCTCCGCGCATGGCACCATCGAGCGAGTCATCGGTGAAGTCCTGTGTCAGTCCGACAAAGGGATTGCCCGCAGGGATGCCATAGCTACCGCCGGGGCCATTCGTACCCAGTGGATCAATGCGGAGGATTTTCCCCAGCAGCGTGCGGCGGTCCTGACCATTGCCCAAACCACCTGTCACACGCTGATTGGGCGCTGCAGGCTGGGATGAGACGCCCTGAGTATGTCCGAGTTGATTGTCCATCGAGCCACCGCCGTCGCCAGCACCGATGTAGAGCAGACCATCCGGTCCGAACTCGATCTGGCCGCCATTGTGATTGCTCTGAGGCTGGCCGTAAGTGAGCACGATGCGCTTGGTGGCTGGATCGGCCACGTTCGGATTGGTCAAAGACACGCGATACTCGGCGATGACGGTCACGTTGTTCGTCGTGCCGCTCGGATCGACCGGATTGAGGGTGGCGTGCGAGTTCGGCGCAGAGTAGTTCACATAAAAGCGCCGGTAACCTGCGGCAGCGCTATTTTCGAAGTCGGGATGGAAGCATAATCCCAGCAATCCACGCTCGGTGTAACCCGTTCCAAAATTAAAGGCTGGCGAACCACCGGTCATCTCCGGCCCCACATCGAGAAAAGGCGTGGGCAGCAGCATGCCATTTTGAAAGATGAAAATCTTCCCAGGCTGATCGCAGATGAAGAGACGGCCAGAGCCATCCCCAGCATGGGTGATGACCGTGGGAGCATGGATTTGATCATCACACACGTTTTTCAGGTGCAGCGTGGGAAAGGCCGCATGGGCCGAAAAAGAGCCCAAAACCGTGATTACGGCCAAAGCACGAAAAAGCTGGTTCATAGGCTAAAAAGGCGAAAGGAGTGTTGAAGCGCCTGATTGAACCAGATCGTGCTCAAAGCGGCAAGCGGGCATTTTCGCTGACTCTGCGGGCGCATCGGCCGCCTCTGCGAGGAGGCACGCGACCAGGGCGGCTTGCTCACGCAGGAAGACCTCGCGCAGATCCTCTCCTGCGATGCACGAACCGTGCGCCGCGACATCAAGGCGCTCAAAGACCTCGGCATCCATCCCCACGCGTGGACAGCAAAAAGACATCGGCCCGACACTCACCCACAAAGGTGTAGCCATCCGCCACTGGCTCGAGGGCAAGGAGCCGAAGGAAGTCGCCCGCGCCATCAACCACTCCCCTGCGCGCCGTCGAGCGCTACCTCAACCACTTCGCCCGCGTCATCTACTGCGTCCTCCACGGCTTCAGCGTACTGCAAACCGCCTTCGCGCTGGGCATCAGCAACGTTTCCGTCCACGCCTACCTCGACATCTACCAAGAGTTCAAAAGCAAAGAAGGATTCAAGCTGCGAGTCGCAGAACTCGAGGCCATCGGCACGGCGCACCACGAAAGTGGTGATACCAAAACGGGGGCGCTTTTGGCACCCACAAAGTGTATCAACTCATCGCCGATAGGAACCACGCAGCCATGAGCGACCGACTCCAACACGCCCGCGACACCTTCGGCCCACAGTGCTACAAAACCTTCGAAGGAGCCCTCAGCGCCTTCATCGCCGCCGAATGCCCCCAGCTCGGAGGACTCCTCACGCGCAAAGCCCGGATGCAAGCCATCGCCCAGCTCGTCACCGCGCACTATCCCAGCACCACCCACATGGCCCAAGGCCAAGTGCGCTGGACCGCCGTGCATAAAGACGAGACCAGTAGCTACGGTAAAACCATCACCCAGAGCCAGCTCACCCCCGTCGTGCTCGATCTGCTGCAAAACAGCGAAGTGCAGGCCCGCGCCGAAGGCACCAAGCTACGCAAAGTGAAAAAAGAAGCCGTCGCCCGCCTCTTTTGACTCGCTCCCGCCGCCCATCCCGCTCGCCCTGCGGGCGCTCCTTCGTCGCGTCTGTTTCACTCCGTTCGGCTCCCAAGCCTACGAGCAACACGGCGTGCTCACCAACGCCGAAGTCTCGCTGTTGCTCAAACTCTCACCCAGCACCGTTGATATCTACCGGCGCGAATGGGAAGACGAGCACCAGCGCATGCTGCCCACCCGCGGCAGCATCCACGACATGGGCACCACGCTCACGCACAAGAAGATCATCCTGCAAAAGCTCATCTTCGAGGGCAAGAACGTGCAGACCGTATGCCGCGAACCGACCGAAGGGAGATAGCCAGCCGCAGGCTGCCCGCAGGGCGAGCGCAGCGAGGCAAACCGACCACAGCCCAGAAGCCGTGCTGCGCTACACCACCAACTTCAAACAAGTGCTCATGTGCAAAAGCAAAGGGCTCGACGTAGCGCAAACCAGCTTTGCCACCAAGCTCAGCTCGAGGTTCATCGAAGAGCACCTCGCTCTCATCGAAGAGCACCGCGCCCGTTACGCCGATCTCCCCAACGGAGAGTCCTCCCGTCTGGAGGACATCATCAAAAAACTCGACCAAAGCACCAACCCCAGCCATCCTATGCCTCAACCAACCCCATGAGCCGCTGATCGCCAGCACTCACAGGACACACACCCACAGCCGGACAGGTGCCCTTAATTTCTTTGAGAGATGGGAAATGAAGATCAAGAGCATGTGCAAGACTATAAAAGCCCTTTCAAGTCTGAGGCGGAGGCGGATGAACCAAACACGAAGAACAAGGAACAAGAAACTCCATGATCCTCGGTCCTTCTGCTCCTCAAGAACCGGTGGTTCGCCGCATGAGGATTCTGGTGCGGGGCTTCACCACCTGCGGCCCTGGAGGGCATAGCCGCCGAGTGCGAGGGCTCCGAGGATGCCGCTTTGATCTTTGAGGCCGGGTGGGCGGATGAAGTCGTCTAAGCCGGCTCCGGTTTCGTGGACGCGGAGGTAGTTGTTGAGGACTTTGGAGAATTTCCCACGGATGAGCGGGAGGATGTGTGCCTGGCTCATGACGCCACCGCCGAGGATGATGCGGCGTGGGCAGAGGGTGAGGGTGATATTGGCGAGGGCATGGGCCATGACATCGGCGACTTCTTCCCATGCGGGGTGCTCCTCTGGCAGGGCGTCTGCTTTGACTCCCCAGCGCACGGCGAGTGCTGCGCCGCTGATGTAGCCTTCGACGCAGCTTTTGTGGAAGGGGCAGTGGCAGATGGCCTGCACGGCGCTGCTGTTCGATGGGGGTGGGACCATGATGTGGCCCATTTCTGGATGCAGCAGTCCATGGAGGAGCTGGCCATGGACTAATGCCCCTCCGCCGACTCCGGTGCCGACGGTGATGTAAACGAGTGGGTCGATGCCCTGCCCCGCGCCCCAGAGGTATTCGCCGAGCACGGCGGCATTGACATCGGTATCGAGGGCGACGGGGACGTGGTAGCGTGTCCTGAGCATGCTGGCGACATCGACGAACTGCCAGCCGGGCTTGGGGGTGGTGGTGATGTAGCCGTAGGTTTTGCTATTCGTATCGAGGTCGATGGGGCCAAAGGAGCCGATGCCGATGGCCTGGAAGGGGCCGTGCTTGGACTTCATCATGGAGAGGTGGCGGCAGACCTCTGTGAGTGTGGCCTCTGGGGTGGTGGTGGGAAAGCGTGCGATGTCGCGTAGGTCATCCGGGCCGGTGCCGATGGCGCAGACGAATTTGGTGCCACCGGCCTCGATGGCGGCGATGAGGGGCTTTTCAGTTGTGGTGATCATGCCAGTTTCTGGACGGCGGCTGAGTCACGGATGCCTAGGCTGGCGTAGATCTCGCGGGTGGCGTGGGATTTATTCAGCGTATAGAAGTGGATGCCGTCCACGCCGTGATCGAGCAGGTCGTGGCACTGCTCGGTGGCGTAGTGGATGCCTACTTTCTGGACGGCGGCTTCATCATTGCCGCAGCGCTGGATGGCGCGGAGGAGCTTCGCAGGATAGCGGGCACCGGCGGCGAGCTCGGCCATGCGGCGCATGCCTGAGGCGCTGGTGATGGGCATGATACCTGCGATGATGGGCACATGGATTCCGGCGAGGCGGCAACGGGCACGGAAGTCGAGGAAGTCGTGATTGTCGAAGAAGAGCTGGGTGCAGATGTAATCGGCCCCGGCATCGACTTTGGCCTTCAGGTGGTCCATTTCGAGGACGCGGTTCGGTGTGGTGGGGTGCCCTTCTGGGAAACCCGCGACGCCGATGCCGAATCCGCGCTTATCTGGATGCCCGCCGAGTTCATTGAATTTCTTGATGAAGGCGACGAGGTCGGCTGCGTGCTGGAAGGCATCTTTGGCGCGGTCGTAGCCGGCGAGGTTTTTGGGTGGATCACCGCCGAGGGCCAAAATATTGCTCACTCCGGCCTCTGCATAGCGCTCGAGGATGGACTGGATGTCTGCCTCACTGTGGCAGACGCAGGTGAGATGGGGAACGGGATCGAGGCTGGTGGTTTTTTGATCCGCACGACGAGATCATGCGTGAGGCTCGCGGGTGGAGCCGCCTGCGCCGTAGGTCACACTGACGAAATCGGGCTTATGGGCCTCTAGTTCCCCAATGGTGCCGAAAAGGGCCTCAGAGGCCTCCGCAGACTTGGGTGGGAAGAACTCGAAGGAGAGTGTGGGCTTTTGTTTGTTGAAAATGTCCTCGATATGCATGGAGTGGGCGGAAAGAGCCGAAAATGGCCGCTTACACAACCATGCTTTGCTCGTTTGCGCAGCATGAAAAAGCGGCCATTCGCTACCCGAATGGCCGCTGATGGGTGCTTCCTGACGGCGGAATCAACGCATGTCGCTGATTTTCACCGGCTTGCCACCCTGCTCGGCGCTCTTGTCTGCGGCGAAGATGACTTCGAAGGTCTTGAGGGATTCTTCAAAGCTGGTGAGTGGCATGGGCTTGCCTGCATCGAGGGAGTCGAAGAAGGCCTGGAACTGGCTCTGATAGGGATGGTCGCTGACGTCGCCACTATCGAGCATTTTCATGGAGAGCTTGCTCCAGTGCTGCTTATCGGTGTGCAGCTTCATGGAGTGGAATTTATCATCCAATAGGCTGCCCTGGCTGCCACAGAGGTGGGTGTGGAAGTAGTAGGGCTGGAGG
Organism: Verrucomicrobiaceae bacterium; assembly: GCA_016713035.1. NCBI lineage: Bacteria > Pseudomonadati > Verrucomicrobiota > Verrucomicrobiia > Verrucomicrobiales > Verrucomicrobiaceae > Verrucomicrobiaceae bacterium. The sequence goes on along the minus strand of JADJPW010000006.1, from coordinate 309,940 downwards.
CAGTCCACGATGGCTGCGGACTTGCCGACCGAGCCATTTTTGAAGTGCAGGATGGTGACGCTGCTGGTGTCGTATTCGTAGGGTTTGAAGATGTCGCTGCTGCTCTTGGTGGAGAAGGAGCTGACGCTTTCGACTTCATTGCCCATCATCATGAGCAGGGCATCCAGGGCATGGCAGCCAGCGGTGAGCAGGGCGCTGCCGCCGTCCTTTTTGCCCGTATTCCAGCGGAACTGGCCGTACCAGGGGCCGATGCCATGATAGTAGTCGATTTCACCGTAGTGCAGCTTTCCGAGCAAACCTTCATCAATGAGTGCCTTGGTGACGGTGAATTGGTTTGAAAAGCGGCACTCGAAGCAGACGCAGCCCTGCACGCCATTGGCCTTGGTAGCGGCGGCGATTTCACGGACTTCCTGGAGGCTATTGGCCATGGGTTTTTCCAGGATGACATGTTTCTTGGCGTTTGCGGCGGCGATGGCCTGATCGCGGTGCTGGCTGGGATAGCTGGTGATGTCCACCACATGGATGTCTGGGTCTGCCAGCATGGCATCGGTGCTGGTGTAGCTTTTCATGGGGCGCCCATATTTGGCGCTGAGCTCGGCGTCATCGAGCTTACGAGACGAGTAGATCGCGGTGACTTGGCCCTGGGTGGTTTTATTGATCGCTTCGATGTGGGCGGTGGCCGCCCAGCCGTATCCGATTATGCCGACGTTGTATTTTTTCATGGTGGAGTGAGGAGAGAACTCAAACGCACCCAAAAACACTCTTTTTTGTCAATCATGCACATTTGATTCTCCAAAAGAGCCAATGGCTACGATTTGCGCAGGCCACAGCCAAGGATTCTTCCCACCGAAGATTGCTTTTTATGGGGCAGGCGGGCGTTTTTCAGAATTGGACCCGCCACCCGTCGGTTTACCGACAGCGGCCGCGAGGAGATCGTCCTTCGTGGCCCATTTATGGACTTCCTTGCCGTTTTTATCAAAGATGCGCACGGCGAGTCCACCGACGGCGTCTGACTGTTGAGCGTTCTCGCCGTTGATGTAGTAAAAACCGCCGTCGAGCTTCTGTTTGCTCAAAATGATCTCCGAGGTGTCGAGGGTTATCGAGCTGGCCCCGGCGATGGCAGGGATATTGGAGCTGCCAGAGGTCTCGATCCGAGCGGAGCCCTTGCCTTTCCCAGAGTCGGCACGGCGAAAGCACCAGTAGTCGAGGCGCAAGTCCCCGACAGCCGCCGGGAGCCGGTTCTTGATATTGATTTTATAGACCCAGGTTTCCTCTTCGTAGGTGGTGTTATTGCGGCGGGTCTTTGTCTCATTGAGCTTCTTTTTCGTGTAGGTGACATCGAAGCTGTATTTCGTGTTTGAGGCAGCCCATTCGGTGATGAATTTCTGATCTGCTTCACTAAAGGTGGTGACGGGGACCGCGAAGGTGCGCTTGTCAGTGACACGTTGCAGCGTCACCTGCCCAGCAGCGGCAGCGACGATCTCGGCATCGAGTTTACGCCCCTGAGTATCCGTGAATTCACGAGCTGGGAGGGCGGAGGCCGTAATAAGCAGAATAGCGGGGATGAAAGCGGGAGTTTTCATGGTGTAGATCTGGAGTGCGCGTCCGAAACGCGGCAAGACTAAGCACCTTTCGCACTTTTTTCATCTAATCTACGGGCGACCATCGGCGTCGCTCCTATTTGCAGGTCACCAGCGTGACTACAGCCCTCATTTCTTCCCACCAGCGGCTTCTTGGCGGAGCTGTTCGAGGCGGCTGAGTGGTTTCGCAGCGGGTGCGGCAGCAGCAGGCTTGGGGGCTTCCTTGGGCTTGTTCGCGGCGACCACTGGGGCAGCAGGTGGTGGCGCGACGACCTTGCGCGGGGCGTCGATCCGCAGGATGGAGCCAAGGGCGATTCGGTGCGTGGTGGTGCCACCAGCAACAGGGACATCGACTCGGACAAAGAGATTACCTTGTTTGCCGACCGGCGACTTGTTCGTGGTTTTGACCTTAAAGGCGACCTCTTTGGTTTCCTTGGTGATTTCGGCGCTTTCGATTTCGATGGTGTCGGGCACGCCAAGGACCTGGGCTTTCGCGCTGCCTTCAAAGGGCTTCAGGTGCTCCAGCTTGGCGACCATGACGCTTTCTTTCCCCTGCTCCACGGCCACGAGCGGGATGGCCGGTGCGGTGAGGTAGGCCGTGGTGGTGGTGACCTCGGTAAATGGGCTCGCGTTGTAGATGCGGCCATTCCCAGCATCGACCTCGCCCATGACGGTGTAGTTCCATTTCCCGTCGGTGACAGCGCCGTTCGCATCGAGGTTAAAGACGCATTCATTTTGGCCTTCAGGGATGGTTTGCTCACCGAGGCAGCTCACACCGGGGCTTTTCCAGATCATGAAGACGCGGATGGCATTTTTGAAGCCTTCTTTCCGTTTCGCAGTGACTTTGAGGTCCTGCACACCATTGGCGACGAGCGCGGTGGTGGGCTTTCCGATCTCCAGGGAGTAGGGAGCCTCGTCAATGACGGCGACGGGCAATTTGTCTTCGATTTCCGTGTAATAGACGACGTTGCCACTGCGCACGACGTCAAACTCCTGGCGCAGTTTGCCGATGGTTTTGGTGTTCGGGTCGAGAGGATTGAGCTTGAGCGGGACCGTCTGGTGTCCGAGCGGGGCATCCGCTGCGGCTTCAAAGAGGAGCGGAACGTTGCCGAGATCTTTGGGTGCTAGCTCGGTGAGCAGCTTCACGCCAGCAGGGAGGCTCGGTGCGGTGAATTTGAAATCACCACCGACGTTGTTGCGGGAAATGTTCACCAGGGTGGCATATCGGCCACCTTTGGGCACGGCGATGAATTGGCGGTAGTGCGTGTCGTTCACCGTGAATTGTGGCGAAGCAAAATAGAGGTCTGGCTCGGCAGCGATGAGCTCGATCCGATAGACGAAATTCGGACCACCGCGATCCAGGTGATCGGTGACGCGGATGAAGTAATCACCGTCGGCTGGGATATTTACTTTCACCTTGCTATCGAGGCGGCGGCGGCCACCACCGTCGTCATTGCTAGCGAGAGCGCTGCCTTTGGCATTGTAGATGTTGACCACGCTATCGAGCGGGCTGCCGAGGCTCTGGGCAAAGGTCTGCATCTCCAGCGCCATGCCTTTTTTGAGAGGCACTTTGAAGTAATCGACGTCGCCAGCCTTTGCGATGATGCCATTGATGGCGATGGGCTCACCCGCGGCAGGCGAGGCAGTGGCTTGGTCCTCGTTCGGCTCGACTTCGAGGGCATTGTCAAAATGTACCAAGCGGAAGGGATTGCCACTGGGAGCGGGCTCCTGCGTCTTCGAATAGAGCATGAAGGAAGGATCGACCTCCCCAGGGAGCTGCGCCTCCTCCTCAAAGCTGCCATCACGCTCAATGAAGCGCACATGCGTCTTGCTGCCAATCTTGCCACCGGCGGGATAAACCACATCTGGGCGGCGATACCCACCGACATGCAGGCGGTAAAAACTATTGCCGCCGCCCCGATAGGACGACTCACGGATCATGACCGTATAATCACCATCTTCCTCGGCCACGTAGGAGCAATAGCCGTCTTGGCGGTGGAGGATGGTGTCATCGGAGATGACCTTCTCAAAGCGTTCCTTGTCGATGATGGCGAGGAAGGGGTCAAAAACCGTGTAACCGAGGCGCAGGCCATCGACCTCGACAGAGATGCGCTGGCCTTTTTTCAGGCTCAGGCGGTAGTAGTCCACATCCTCGTTCTGCACCACGCCTTCGACCGTTTGATTCATGGAGATGATCTGCGGGGTCTCAAAGTCACTGTTGGGCTCTTTTTCGTCCACGTTGGGGAAGATGCCGACGAAAAACTGACGTGGGTGAGAGATGCCAGTCTTGGTGCGGATGCGCATGAAGTGGTTCCCTGGCAGTACCTCTGGCGCGATGGCGAGCGTGAGGTCCACTTTGCCATTTTCAGCCTTCTCCACACTCTTTTGCGTGAAGCCAGGAGTGAAGAAAATGAGGCTCTCAAAATCCGCGAGGCGGTTGCCTGTCAGAGTCAGCTTCACCTCAGTCCCCCGCTGCCCACCATTGGGCTTCAAGCCACTGAACTCTGGGTAGGATGCATGGACTGCCGTTGTGGCAAAACAAACTGCTGCGAGGAAAAAATGACGATATGGGGACATAGCGGTGAATTTGGGGTTCTTCTCGTACGCGGATGTAAGGGTGAAAATTACGCCCAGGATACAGTTTCGTCGTGAGTAAGGCTACTCGCACAAAAAAAGATCCTGGCTTTTCGCTGGCTCGCTCAGCCTCTGGTCGAATAGGGTTTAAAACTCACCCGCAGCCTATTTTCGATCTCGGTGATCTGCGCCTTCTCAGTCGGTTCGATCAGGGCCAAAGACATGCCTTTGTTCCCTGCGCGGGCGGTGCGTCCGCTCCGATGCGTGTAGTACTCGATCTGGTCTGGGAGCTGGTGGTGAATGACAAAGCTCAAGCCCGCTACGTCGATGCCACGCGCAGCCACATCGGTCGCGACGACGAATTGCACACGCTCCTTTTTGAAGGCCCGCATCACCTTATCTCGCTCCTTTTGCATCAGATCGCCCTGGAGCACCTCCACGGCGAAGCCTTGCTCACGGAGTTCGTTACAGAGATCCATCGCGCCATGCTTCGTCCGGCAAAAAATGAGGCCGCGTTGCTCCTTTTGGCGTTTGAGGAAGTTGGTGATGAAAGCGGTCTTTTCTGCCCGCTTACAGATCGCGAAGCGGTGGTCGATGTCGCGATTGACCACATTCGCGGTGTCGATCTGGAGGCGGTGGGCGCTCACAGACATGCAGCCCTTGATCAGCGCCTCGATGGACTCTGGGAAGGTCGCAGAAAAGAGCCAAGTGCTGCGACGCATGGCCGCGAGCTTCAAAATCTCGCCAAGCTGCTTTTTAAAGCCCATGCTCAGCATCTCATCCGCCTCATCTAGCACGACGTAGCGCACGAATTCGAGCGTGAGGGCATCTTTTTCCAGCAGATCGAGCAAGCGACCAGGCGTGGCGACGACGATGTGCGTCGGACGGCGCAGACGCTCGATTTGCTGGTCGATATTGTCACCCCACCGGCGACTTCGATGAAGATTTTGTCCGTGTACTTCGTGAATCGAAAGAGCTGCTTGCCGATCTGCTTTGCCAGCTCGCGAGTGGGTGCCAGGACCAGTCCCTGCACGTCCCTGTGCATCGGGTCCATCCGCATCAGCAGCGGCAGTCCAAAGGCCGCCGTCTTCCCCGTGCCGGTCTGCGCCTGGGTGATGAGATCGCTGCCTTTTTCGATCAGAAATGGGATCACCTGCTGCTGCACAGGTGTGGGATTCACGATGCCCAGCTCCTCCAAAGCGCGGATCATAGCCTGCGGGACGCCGAGTTCGATAAATGGGTGTGACATGTTGCCCTTCTCCTGCGCCGAAATATGCCGAATGCCAAGGAACAAATCGCCTCCTCTCGCTCCCAGTCAAAAACGAGGCTCTGAAAGCGAATTAGCCGAGTGACCGAGCGATGGCGCTGAAGAGGAGGGATGTGGGGCTGCTGGGGTTTTGGAGGGTGTGGGGCTGCCCGCTGTCGCCGCTCTCACGGAGGGGCATTTCGATAGGGATGCGGCCCAGGAGGGGGACACCGAGGCGCTTGGCCTCTTTTTCACCGCCGCCTTGACCGAAGATAGCGTATTCCTTGCCGTCGGAGGGGCAGAGGAAGTAGCTCATGTTTTCAATGATGCCGAGGATGGGGACGTTGACTTTTTGGAACATGCCGACGGCTTTGCGGGCGTCGATGAGGGCGACTTCTTGAGGGGTGGTGACGATGATGGCACCGTCGAGGGCCACGGTTTGGACGATGGTGAGCTGGATGTCGCCCGTGCCGGGTGGGAGGTCGAGTAGGAGGACATCGAGGTCTTTCCAGGCGACTTGGCGGAGGAATTGCTGCGTGTAACGGGTAGCGATGGGGCCGCGGACGATGACCGGGGAGTCGTCTTCGAGAAGGAAGCCCATGGAGATGAGCTGGAGGCCGTGTTTTTCGATGGGGATGATCTGCTGCTCATCGTTTTGATAGGGGCGCTCATCGGTGCCGAACATGTGGGCGATGCTGGGGCCGTAGAGGTCGCAGTCGCAGAGGCCGACGCGGAGTCCCTGCTGACTGAGAGCGACGGCGAGGTTGCTGGCGACGGTGCTTTTGCCGACGCCACCTTTGCCAGAGGCGATGGCGATGATTTTTTTGACGCCTGGAATGCTGGATTTGCCCATTTTCTCCGAGGCCGTGGTGTTGGTGCCGGGTGGGTCTTTGATGTCGAAGTCGAGGCGGACTTGGCCGATGCCAGGGAGCTTCTGGAGCACGTCCATGGCCTGCTCGTGGATGAGGCGGGGGATGTTCGGGTCGCGGGTGGCGAGGCTGATGCTGACGGTAAGATCGGGGCCATCGAGACGGATGGCTTTGACGAGGCCAAAGGAGAGGATGTCGCGGCTGAAGCCGGGGTAGCGGACGTTGGCGAGAGCGGTGCGGATGTCGTTTTCGGAGAGCATGGGTCGAGAGCGAAGGAGAGTGGATGCGGCTGGATGTCAAATGCCGGGGCAGACGGCGGCGAGGGTGCGTAGGACGATGGCATCACCGACTTGCATGATCGCGCGCTGGTCAAAGAGGGCGCGGACGACGGTTTCGTAGTCGGGGACGGTGTCGGTGTGATGACTGGCGAGGAGGCGGACGTAGCGGACGGCGCGGTCGATGAGCTTGTTGTTGCTGGGTTTGACGAAAGTCATGAGATTGTCGCGGTAGCGGCCCATGCGGCCCATGACGAGGGTGGAGTGGATGTTGATCCACATTTTAAGCATCAGATGGCGGTGGAAGGCGGGGGCGGAGATGGGCTCTAGGTGCCTGTAGCCGTCAATTTGCCAAGAAATGGCCCCTGGGAGGCCGGAAATGGAGAATTCGGCCATCTGGGGGCCAGAGAGGCGATTTTGGCGTTTTTCGCGTGTTTGGCGTGAGAGGTCGTAGGAGCCCAAAATGGCCGCTCCGGCGAGATGACGCACTTCCGGCCAATCAAGCGTGCGTGGGGCACGTCCGAGGAGTGCGTGCCAGGCGGAAAGTGCGTCTGGCTGGTCTGGGAGATAAAAATGGCACCAGGAGAGCGGCGCGGCCGGATCATCCTGTTTTTCAAAAGGGGCGAGGCTGAAGGTGGGAGCTCGCTCAGTGGTGTCGGTGACGACGGTGATGCCGTATTCGTCACTGCGATACATGAGGTGGCCTCCGCTTTGGTAGATGGCGGCTTCTTTTTCGATGAAGGGAGCGATGAATTGACCGTCGTGGGCCTGGACGAGCTGGAGCAGCCGCGAGACCTCCTGTGGAGCACTTTCTGGCGTACCTGCATGCATGAGGGCGAAGCCGATAGCTGCCTCCAGCACCGTGCTGGACTGCATACGTGTGCTGCCGCTGATGGCCATGGGGCCGACGGCGAGATTGAGCTTACGGATGCGGGAGTCGGCGAGGACGCGGCGGCTGCGCTCGGCGGCTGCGGCGAGGAGATCGTCTGGATTGCAATAGAGGAACCAGGGGGTGTTTTGCGAGTGTGCGGCGGCGTGCTCGGTGGCACCGATGACGAAGGGGGTTTCACCGCCTTCGGTTGCACTGATGAGGAGGTCGCCGTCTTCGAATCCGAGCTCCGCGAGCTGGCGTGCGCCGTATTCCGGGTGGTCCTCGAAGGTTTCGATGGCTTTGATCAGAGCGAGATCACCACCGGCCATGAAGGCGCGGACGCTATCGGGTCGCGGCCATGGAAGGGTACCCTGGCGGCAAAAAATCTCGATGCTGAGTGCTAGGCGTCCGGTGGCTCCGCAGCCACAGAGGTAGATGCGTTTTCCAGCGGCAAAGGTGGCGGCGATGGCCCGTGCGAGATCAATGAGCGGCGCGGATTTTTCCTCCATGCGGCGGAGGGCGAGGAGATCGACCTGACGCAGGCTTTCGAGTGCCTGGGGCAGATCTTCCTGTGCCTGACGAGACAGATCGACGGTGAGGGGATGCTGCGATTCGGTCTCTAGGCTGCCGAGCTGGAAGTCGGCGGCGATTTTTAAATACTCATCTGCCTCAGTCATGAGGGGAGGTGCATGCGCCGGGAGGTGATGGCAAGTGTGGCCTTCAAATGCGGAGCCGAAAAGCAGAGGATGGGCAGGCTGGCGCTTTTTAGGCGTATTCGGGCTTCATCCGGGGTGGACGGCCTTTGACGCGGGCTAAAGTCACACGGAGGGCGAGATTGGCGAGCTGGGTATGCGGATGGAAGTCTGGGGGAGTTTTTTGCCTTTGCTCTGCCAGCGCATGCCGCCGCTGATCCAGGTTTCGCGGAATTCGTCGTAGCTGATGCCGTCGTCATCATCGGTGACACCAAATTGGAAGCCGCAGCAGGGGCAGATTTCCATGGAGGCTCCACCTGTGCGATTGCGTGCGGGCTCGGCGAGGTCGTCGTAGCCACAGACGGGGCAGGAATTGACTTCTTTGGCGAGTTTCATGATGGTATCCTCTTGGCTGTTGCGCTTGGAGGCCTTGGGCTGTACGCGCACGAGCTTGCGGAGGCGTGCGGGTTTAGCGGATGGAGTGGCAGTGCTGGGGGTGGATTTCGCTCGGGGCTTTTTGGGGGCGGTCATCGTGCGGGGGGAAAGGAAAGATCTGCGGAAGTGACGGCGCGACCGGGTTGGCGCTGCCAGTAGGAGGGATTGTTGGGGCGGAAGTAGGTCTTGGTTTTGCCGGAGCGTGTGTAAGCGGCGAATGCTCGTGTTTTCGGATCAAAGACGCGGAGGGTGCCGTCTGTGTCGTCGATCTTCATGGGGAGGCCCTCGGTCCGAGCACGCTGGAGAAAAGGTCCAGGCCTGGGCGGCATATTCATCTGCACTGCGACTCTGGAAGTCCGGCCCGTGGCGTTCAAAATGATCCTGAAGGGAGTCGATGCTGCCCCAGGTGCTGCGTGTGGGCGGGGCAGTGAGGGTGCTGGTGCTGGCGGATGGAGCACGAGGCTTTGCCGTGACTGTGGAAGAAGAAGAGGCGGGGGCTTTTTTCTCAGGGATCAGGGCATCGAGCACGCGGCGCATGACAGATGGTGGCGGCGGGGCTGCTGCGGCGGGAGCCTTGGGCGTGCCGCCCGTGGTGGTGAAGCTGCCTTTGGCGAGATCAACGCGGGCACTGCCGACGGAGAAGTGGTAAAGAGTGCCGGGCTTGAGGTTTTCCAGCTTGAGCTCGTGGGTGGCGGCGACGGGGCCCTCTGCTTTGCGGTTCAGTGCTGAGGCATCGAGTCCGAACTGGGCACGTGTGCCGCAGGCAACATCTGTTTTCCAACGGAGTGTTGCCGTTGTGTCAGCGGGGATGATTTCTGGGGAGCCGATGATCTCGACAGCGAGCGAGGCTACGCTGAGGAGTGAGAGAAAAAGGGCTATGAAGAGTTGGCGGAGGCCCGACATGGAAGAGGAGGGAGAGAATACAGGGGGATCACTAGGACACTCCCGTGGAAAAAGCGTTCAAACTGCAAATGCCTGACTTTCCATCCTCATTTGCGTCTCATGCGCCAAGATATGTGACCGCATTGCGTAGCAGCGTGAGGCCCGTTTCTTGGCTCTTTTCTGGATGAAACTGCACGGCGATGAGGTTTTCCCGTGCGATGCCACTGATGAATTCGCTGCCGTAGTCCGTGCGGCAAAGGGCTAGATTCTCATCGACCACCTGTGGGTAATAAGAGTGCACGAAATAAACGTGCGCAGGCTGCGTCAACCCGCTCCAGATAGTGCTGTGCTGATCAGACCAGCGGGCGGTATTCCAGCCCATGTGCGGGATTTTGAGTCCACTGGCGGGATCGAACTTCCGCACACGTCCACGGGCGACGCCGAGTCCGTCCACGCCTGGGCATTCTTCGCTGCTTTCAAAGAGGAGCTGGTATCCCAGACAGATGCCGAGGTAGG